>DATBQJ010000122.1:0-22516 GCA_036560885.1 Methylocella sp. | reverse complement strand
AAGCCCAGCGGGACCCCGCGGCAATGGAAAACCGCTTCTCCACGATGAGCGAGGTCCGCACCGTGCTGTGGCCGGCCTACGAAACGCCGGAGTGGAGTGCCGCGCAATTCCTCCAGGGGATCGCCGGTACGTTGGAGCTTTTTCATCGCTCCACGCTCAACTTCCAGCAAATTGCCGGTGAAGTCACCGGCCACCCAGTCGCGGTCTTCCAACGCATCGACCAGGCCGGCTACAAATTGCCGATTGACGAACGGATTCTAGCCGACACGGATACCCTCCTGGTTTTCGGTTTAGACCACCTTCTTTCCGAACAGGAAGCCGCGCCAGAGGAAGTCGCGGCCATCCGCGAGTGGCTCAAGCGCGAAGGCACCTGCCTGCTGCTCGCGCCGCATCACGATGTCGGCTTCACCAGCGACTTGAAGCAGCGGCAGATGGAATACCTCCATCACGGCGACACGCTCGTGCCGCGCCAACAGCGCTTTGGGCAATATACCCGCTCGCTGATGAAAGCGCTCGATGTTCCGGTGCACAATACCTACGGACTCCGTCCGGCGCTGGTCAAAGGCTCGAAGGAGATCGCGCCGCTTACGGCTTTCCGGGACATGGATAAGCTGGGACTCCTCAACAATGTCCCTACGCTGAATTTCCATCCGCACCTGCCGCACTATGAGCTAACGTCCAGAGACACCAAGTCGGTGCATCTGCTCGCGCGCCAGCCCATTGATCTCGATCGCCCACACCCTTTCACCACCGCCGGCAATACGGAGTTCAATTGTCTGCTCTGGATGCCGCCCAATCAGCAGAACGCTGGAGACGTCGTGCTCGTGGACTCAACCAACTTCACCACGCTCTTCGGAGGTACGGAGAGTCTGCAAAACTTCTGGCGGAATTTCGCCTTGATGAAATGAACGCCGGCAGCAATGTGCGCATGAGTTCGTCACTCAACTCTGTGACGCAAATGGTCGGGATGGCTTTCGCTGCAATCTGTAGACGAATGATATCCTGCAGGGCAGCCCCGGTCGGCGGGCTGTCTTTCGGACGCCCCTTCGGACTACCGTTTTTGCCTGCCATAAATTGCGAGGCCTTTGGCGGTCGTTGGTAGCCGATGGTGTAATCCGCCGGATTAGACCTTTTCTGATCAGACATGGTCGCCCTCCGATTCAAGCAATCCGCCCGCGGTACCCTCCTTCGTCGTCACCTCCAATAGCGATTTTCTATCATCACCAAGGAATCAACCCTTGTCGCCAGCGCTGTTCGCCCCCTCGTCGCGCCGGCGCGCCGCCAAGGCGGTGAACGTTTCGCCGGTGCGCTCAAGGATCGCGTCGCGCCCCGTCTCAGCCTGATAGCGCTGGATAATCACGTCGACATAGAGCGGATCAATTTCGACGCCACGGCAGCGCCGCGCCGTCCGTTCGGCGGCGATGAGCGTGGATCCCGACCCAAGAAAGGGATCGATCACGATAGCGCCGCGTGCCATGACATCGAGAAGCGTGTCCTCCAACAAGGCGGTCGGCTTCACGGTTGGATGGTCTTGGAGGCCCTTGCGCGCATCCGAACCGATCGAAGAGGCGCCTGGGTAAACCCAAAGGTTGGACGCCAGCGTCCCTTGCGGCCGAGGTCGATATTGTTGAGATGATCGCCTTTGCCCTTCTTGAACAGCGGCAAGAGCTCGTGCTGCGAGCGATTGAGGCTTCCCATGCCCGCGTTGGTCTTGGCCCAAACAATGGGTTCAAGGCGAGCTGCGAAGCCGCCGCAAACACCGTCGGATAGCCGCGCCAGTCGATGAATGTCCCGAAGACACCACCGTCGCACAGAAAGGGCAAAGCGGCGCTCATCTAATCACTGTTGAAGGCGAAGAACGCGGCGGCGCTCATTTCCCCCGACGCCATCAGGAATTCCCGATGCGCGCCGCTCGTGACATTGCCCGCGATCGGAACATTGTAAGGCTCGTCGGTCAGAACGAGTCGGGCGGAGGACTCTCCTCCGTCCGTCAAGTGAGCCAGGATCGCCGGATCGGTGGCGTCGGCCCCATCGCCAAGGATGATTTGATCGATTTGCTCAAGCGAGAAGCCGGAGATCTCGATCGGGGCGTTGGTGACGATCAGTTCCTCGAACTCGATTTTGAGCTCGGCGAGATTCCACTCGCCTTTTTCGCTTAATCGATTAAGGGCAAGGCGCAACTTTCCCTGCTAATCGCCCTGCAGGCGGCGGCAGAGAAACTCCAACTGGTCGAGGGTTTTGTAGCGGACCTCTACTTCGCCGGCCTCGCCCTCTCTCTGCGTGATCGTCACGGTCATGCCGAGCTGTTCCATCAGCCTCGATTCCATCGCCCTTGTATCGGCGGCTTTATCCCCGCCACCCCGCTTGCGCGGCCCCTGGCCCTTGGTACCAGAAATTACCGCCGCGCTCTCCAGCAGCTTTTCGGCGTCCCGGACCGAGAGGTTTTGTGCGACAATCTTTTCGGCGAGCGCGTCCGGCGCTGCGCTCGACAACAAGGCCCGCGCATGGCCCGCGGAAATTTTTCCCTCACGCAGGAGCGCCTTGGTTCGTTCGGGCAGTTTCAAAAGCCGCAGGCAATTGCTGACATGGCTGCGGCTTTTGCCGATCACTTTGGCAAGATCAGCCTGCGTATAGAGGAATTCGTCCCCGAGACGCTCATAGCCGGACGCTTCCTCAATGGGATCAAGGTCGGCGCGCTGGACGTTTTCGACGATCGCCAGTTCGAGCGCCTGGCGGTCGTCGGCCTCGAAGCTGACAACCGGCACCTCATGCAGTCCGGCGCGCTGCGCCGCCCGCCAGCGCCGTTCCCCGGCGATGATTTCGTAAGCCTCCGTAGCGCCAGGCACGGGGCGCGCGAGAATCGGCTGTATGATGCCTTTTTCCCTGATCGAGGCGGCCAGCTCGTCGAGGCCCTCCTCGCCGAAATTCCGGCGTGGGTTGCGGGGATTGGGGCGGAGAAATTCGATTGGAATTTTGTGCTGGCCGCGCGTGGCGGCGGCAAGCGTCTCCGCGCCGCCGAGAAGCGCGGCAAGCCCGCGCCCGAGCCGCGGCGGCGATTCTTCGGCGGATTTGCTGGGTTTCATAAGCCGGTTCCCCAATTTTAGAATGTTTTCATGGATACAAACACCAACAACTCTCTCATTCCATTATACGTATAATCTACATAATGTTATGCCCTCCGCTCCCGCGCTCGCGCTGGATCACTTCCGAAGCCAGCTTTAGATAGGCTTGGCTGCCGCTGCATTTAAGGTCGTAGAGAAGAACCGGCTTGCCATGCGATGGCGCTTCGGACACCCGCACATTGCGCGGGATGACCGTTTCATAGACCTTGTCGCCCATAAATCCCCGCACGTCCGCCACCACCTGTGCGGCCAGCGTGTTGCGCGAATCGAACATCGTCAGAACAATGCCATGCATGATTAGTCCTGGGTTGAGGCTGCTCTTGACCTGTTCCACCGTGTTCAACAGCTGCGACAACCCTTCGAGCGCAAAGAACTCGCATTGGAGCGGTACGAGCACGGCATGCGCGGCCGCCATCGCGTTCATTGTGAGAAGATTGAGGGAAGGCGGACAGTCGACGAGAACATAGGTGAAGCGCTCCTCGGCCGGGACAGCGTTCTGCTCCTCAGCGAACACATCGAGAGCTTGCTTGAGGCAAAAGGCGCGATCCGTGCGCGCCGCGATTTCAAGCTCGAATCCCACGAGATCGAGCGTCGCGGGCGCGATGGAGAGGCGGGGAACCCCGGTTTCCCGGAGAACGGAGCCGAGGTGCTGGTGTCCGCTCAAGACATCGTATGTCGAAATCTTGCGGCTTTCGCGGTCGATTCCAAGGCCCGTGGAGGCATTGCCTTGCGGATCGAGATCGACAATAAGTACTTTTTCTCCGATCGCGGCGAGCGCGGTTCCGAGATTGATCGCGGTCGTGGTTTTGCCGACACCGCCTTTTTGGTTCGCAAGCACGAGTATGCGCATGACGGCGGCAGGCACCTCGTACCCCGATTCTTAAAAGTTATATATAAAACTGGAATCATAGTGGATGCCTACCCCGCGATCAATTGGGCCGCGCGACATTTGCACCATTTTGGGACGGATGGGCGGGCGGTTTTTGATGCGGGGAACGGCGTAGCGGCTTGTGGCCATAGACTTGGGCCCCGTTCGCCCTCTCAACGCGCAAGCGGGCTGTGTTGGCGCTTATTTATGACTCTGGGTGTCCACAACTGCGCCGGAGTTTGCTGGAATGTTGGCACGCGCAGGACGAACTACCGGTTCCGGCAGCAGCCCGCTGGACCCATATAAACAGGGATGACCATGCAAGTTGAACCACAATCGCAATTCTCCCGCTACACCGAGCATAGCTTTTGGCTTCTTCCAGCCGAACCGCTCAAAGGGCAGTTGCGCGCAATCATCCAGCAATTGGCGAAGAAATATGATGCCGTCGATTTCGAGCCACATGTTACCATATTTAGCGGACCTTCCCACGACGATCGAACCCACGCCATTGCGCGTGGAGCAGCAAGCCTGTATTCGCATGTAGAATTAATACCGGTAAAAATTGAGCACACGAGCGAGTACACAAAAACTTTGTTCATACAATTTCAGGAATCCAGCAGCGTTCGCCTCTTGTCCGATGCTATAAGAGATCGCAATACTCAGTTCGTGAATTATGTGTTGAACCCGCATTTGAGTCTTCTTTACAAGACGATGCCTCCTGCGGTGCTGGCCGGAATATGCCAGATGTTTGCTGTGCCAAAAGGGCCTTGCGTCTTTGACCGGTTGTGCGCAATCGAAACCGAAATTCCGGTCAGCGGCCCTGATCAAATCAAAAGATGGCGGACGGTGTTTGAGTGCCCGCTTGGGCAAGTGTGACGAGGGGCCGCCAGCCGCACCGCTGCGCGATCGATGGGAGATCGCGTTGATCGCCAGCATCACCGACGTCAGTGGATTCTTCGTTGCCCGGGAGCCATAGCCAGTTTTTCGAACACCCGTAATTAATTTTGCCCGGAGTCGCTAATTGGTGCAGGGACAAGAAGGCGCCGCCTGTAATTTCTTCTGGGAGTTTCCCTTATTTCGGGTTCTCTGCGCGATGCGCCTTGGAAAAAACGTTGGCGATGATCTTCTCCGTCGCCGATGTCCAGCCTTCTGGGGCCGCGCGTGTTGGGGCAGGGTTCGTTCCGGGTACAATATTGACGATCCTATAGCCGCGCTTTTTGAGTTCTTGCAGGAGATCGGGCAGCATCTCGGCCGTCTGCTCTTTGGTGTCGTGAAGGAGCAATATCCCTCGCTGTTCCTTATCGAGCCGCGAAAGGATCAAGGCGAGTTCGGCCTGCGGCGTCATGGCGGCCCAGTCCGAGCCCCAAAAGTCGGCGCCGAAAACCGCGATATTTTTGGCCGAAAGCCAGGTTACGAGCGCCGGCGTATCTGCAAAGCCCGGAAAACGGAAAAACCGCACTTTTGGCGCGCCGCTGGCCGTGCCATAGGCGGCCTTGTCGTCCGCTTCGAAGCCGCGCAGAATCTCTTCTTGTGCCGCGCTTTCGCTCAAATTCCGCAATGTCGCGGCGGGATGCGAAAATGTATGGTGGCCGAGGGTATGTCCTTCCGCGATTTCACGCTTGACAAGAGCAGGCAACGCTTCCGCATTGCGGCCAACGAGGAAAAAAGTCGCCTTTACGCATTCCTTGGCAAGCGCGTCGAGCACCTTTGGCGTGGTTTGCGCCGAGGGTCCGTCGTCGAAGGTGAGCACGATCTCACGATCGTCGAGCGCCAGCGTCTGCGGATAAGTTTTCAGCCCCACTTGCAAGCCGCCGGATGTCCCGACCTCCAAGGTGCGGGCAACGCCGAGCGCCTGGGGCGGACAAGCCGCCGCCCCTGAGCCAAGGAAAACAGCGCCCGCGGCGGCGGCCAGCGGGTGCACGCCAATAGAGCGGAAACAGATCTGTCTCATCGTTCGCCCGGTCGGAAACCATTCCATTATTCAGGTATTCAGGCTATTCGCGACTCCGATTTATATGGCCTCTAATTTCAATTATTTACCATACTCAGGCGTGAGCGACAATGCCGCTGCTTGCCCCCATGCCGCACATCGCCGCGCGATGTTTTTTTCTCCGGCCCTGGCACCCGCCGCGCATTTTGATTAGTCTCCGCACATGAAGCAAGTGTCGCAGAAGATCCCCCCAAAGCAGGCTTCCCGCCAGCTTCTTTATATTGTCCTTGGCTTCGCGGTTGGCCTCGCTGGCCTCGCCGGCTTGGTGTATACCGCCATGCCAGGCCGCGCGAATTTCGGCTCGCCCGCAATCGGCGGCTCTTTTACCCTGATCGGGCAAGATGGCCAGGTGGTGACGAACGCCGATCTTGCCGGACGCCCCTATCTCGTTTTTTTCGGCTACACCCATTGCCCCGACTTTTGCCCTACGGCGCTGTTTGATATTTCAGCGATCTTCAAGGAGCTTGGGCCGGACAAAAGAATTGCCGCGCTGTTCGTTACAGTCGATCCCGAACGCGACACGCCGGATGTTTTGAAGACCTATCTCGAAAACTTCGATTCCCGCATCATCGGGCTGACCGGCGACCCGCAAAAAACCGAGGCCATTGCCAAGGCCTTTCGCGTCTACGCAGGCAAAGTGCCTGGAGACAATCCTGGCGACTATACGGTGGATCACACCGGGGCCGTCTATCTTATGGACAGGCGCGGCAATTTCGTAAGCACATTTAATTTGCGACGGCCGCCGCGACAGGCCGCGCGAGAACTTGAAGCCTATCTTTAAGGCGCCTGTTCGCGACGCAGGGGCCAGGCTCCGCCCTCAATAAAAACCGAGCGGGAAATATTTGAGGTAGAGGTTGGTATAAGTTCCCCGCGCGGCAAGCGCCGCCAGCGCGTAGTCAAGCACCTGACGCAATTGGGAGTTGCCTTTCTTCACCGCGATCCCAATGCCTTCTCCAAAAAACTTTGCGTCCATATAAGGACCGCCGCGAAAGCCGCAACAGCGCTGTCCATCGTGGCTGTCGAGCCACAGGCTAAGTGATATTCCGTCGCCAAAAATGGTGTCGATTTCACCCTTTACGAGAGCCTCGCGTAGCAGATTTTGCGACTCATAGGATTTACGGATCGTCTCCGGAAAAAACCTCTCGAGATAGGCTTCATGTGCGCTCTTGGCCTGAACGCCAACGGTTTTTTCGCGCAAGCTTTCCGGTGTTGCCGGCTCGGCCGCTATCGCCTTCAGCGACGCGAAACGTGCGGGCGTGGTATAATACGGCCCGGAAAAATCGAGCTTAGCGCGGGCCTGCTCATCGATGCGGATCGCCGCCATCAGCGCGTCGCCTTGATCGTCATTCAGCGCGTCGATCAATGTATCGAAACGCCGCGCCTGGATGGTGCAAGTAATCTTCAGCTCCTCGCAAATGGCGCGTGCGAGATCGACATCGAAGCCGGAGAGTGTTCCGTCCGGCAGCGCGAAGTGGAACGGCGGGTAATCGTCCTCGGTCAAGAACCGCAGGCTCCGCAGGCCGCTCAGATCGGGCTTGGCGGCGTGATGATGTGGGTCCCAAAAACCCGGCACGAAAACGCCGCCGGCCGCCGCAGTGTGCTGGGCCAATGTGAGCAGGGCGAGCAAGGCAAGCGAGCCAAGCTTGCGTTTGAATTGTATCATGACGAATACCAAGCGAAATTTCTTCGTGCGGTGAAACCGCCGCGGGATCAGATTCTTTACCTTGCCGTCGCGCCGACTGGCTGACAAGACGCCGATATGCTATACTTTATACAAAGACTGCTCGGCATCTTCCTTGCATGGTGGCAACAGGCGGTTTGATCCTCGCGTGGCCGGGGGGTCAGTTGAAGCGGGTAGGCAGTGTCGCGCTGAACCCCATTACAGTGCCCTGGCTGGCTGATGCGCTTGTTTTTTTAGCCGATGAGAGGGCAAACCAGCAGCGAACATAGTAACACAAAGGGACAAAACGCGCGGATGAAGGAGATTTTCTCAACTCCCGGCGAAGATGCGGAGGATTGCGGCCCTCTTATGCGGGGAATTGCCTGCCTGCCGGTTTTCTTTTCACTTGCCGGCAAACGCGTGGTTATCGCAGGTGGCTCCTATGCCGTCGTCTGGAAGGCCGAGCTCTGCCAGGCGGCTGGGGCAAAGCTCGACGTTTTTAGCCCGGACCCTTGTTCTGGTCTCGTTGCCTTGGCGAGGCGCTGCCCGGCGGTTGCCGTCGTTGCGCGCCGGATCGGACCAGAGGATTTCGTCGGCGCCGCGCTCTCCATCGTCGACGCTGCGAGCGCGGACGAGGCGGCGGAGTTTCAGGCTGCCGCGCGCGCCGCGGGCGTTGCGCTCAACGTCATCGACAAGCCCGGATTTTCAGATTTTCAGTTTGGTGCGATCGTCGATCGCTCGCCCCTCGTCATCGGAATATCGACCGGTGGAGGCGCGCCCGTTCTAGCTCAGGCGATTCGCGGCAGGTTAGAAGCCCTGCTGCCGCGCGAGATCAAGCATTGGACGCAAATAGCCAAGCTGTGGCGCGAGAAGCTGAAACTGCGAAACTTGCCCGCGAAGACGCGCCGCCGCTTTTGGGACCTGTTCAGCCGCAACGCCCTGGGGGCAAAGCATGGTCCCACCGAGGCCGATCTTGCCATGCTTCTCGACGAGGCCGAAGCGGGCGCCCCGGCGGCCGGATCGGTTACGCTTGCCGGGGCGGGCCCCGGCGATCCCGAACTTTTGACCCTCAAGGCCTTGCGCGCGCTCCAATCCGCCGACGTTGTGTTGTACGATGATCTCGTTGCCCCCGCCATCGTCGATATGACGCGGCGCGAGGCGGAAAAAATCTCTGTCGGCAAGCGCGGCTACAAGCCGTCCTGCCGGCAGGATCATATCGTTTCGCTCATGATTTCGCTGGCTTGCCAAGGAAAACACGTAGTCCGCCTCAAAGGTGGCGATCCGATGATTTTTGGGCGCGCCGACGAGGAAATCGCAGCGTTACGGGCGGCCGGCATTCCAGTCGAGGTTATTCCTGGCGTCACCGCCGCGCTCGGAGCTGCCGCTGGGATGCAAATTTCCCTCACCCGCCGCGACAAAGCCCGCAGGCTGCAATTCGTCACAGCGCATGCGCATGACGGAGAGCTGCCAGGCGACATCGATTGGCGCGCGCTCTGCGATTCGCGGGCATCGACCGTCGTTTACATGGGCGTAAAAACGCTCGAGCTCCTGGCCGGGCGGCTGCTTGCCAATGGCATGGACCCCTCGACGCCGGCGCTTTTGGTCGAGCGAGCGACCTGCCCGGACGAACGCTATATTTGCGGGACCATCGGAAATCTCGCGGCCAAAGTGGCTCGCGCCGGGCCGTCTGGCCCTTGTGTCATATTTATTGGCGAAACCTTCGCGGATGCCATGTCTTTGCCGCGAACGCAGATCAAGTTCGAAAATCGGCCACGAGCGCTCGCTCGTTAGCACGGGAATTGTTGGGGGGAGATTTGTTCGGCATTTTCATGCCCTTGAATCGGACGGAGAAAACAGGATGCGCCGTCTTATATTCGGAACGATCGCCGTAAGCTTGCTAGCGATTGCCGCCGTCGGCGCGGCAATCTACTACTTTGAACGTCCGAGCCTCTTGCGAATCGCGGTTTCGCGCGACAGCGACGATCAGGCTATCCTGGCTGCGGCTGCGCATCATTTCGCCGAAGAACAAGACGGTATTCGCCTCAAATTGGTCGCGGTCGATAATCTGGCGGATTCGTCGCGCGCGCTCCAGGAAGGGCGCGCCGATCTCGCGGTCGTGCGCAGCGATCTCGCGATGCCGCCGAATGGTCAGACCGTGTTGATCATGCACCGGGATGCGGCCGTGTTGTTCGTGCCGGCGGAGAGCAGTTTGCACGCAATTAACGATCTGCGCGGGCATAAGGTTGGCATTTTGCAAGCAGAGCCGCCGGGGAAAATGGACGATCAGCTTCTTCTGGACACGGCCCTTGCTCAATACGACGTGCCTCCGGCCTCGGTTGGGCGCGTATACCTGACCCTCGCGGAACTTTCGCGGGCGGTCGAAAACAATGAGATAGACGCGGTTCTTGCTGTCGGTGCACCCGGCTCGGAAGGCTTGACTGAGGCGGTCAACGCGGTTGCGATGGCTGGTGGTGGCCAGCCGGTCTTCCTTCCCATCGCGGAGGCGAAGGCGATCGCACAGCGTTCGCCGGCATTCGAAGGGGTCGAGGTCATGCGCGGCGCGTTCGGCGGCGCCCAGCCGAAACCGCCGGAGGATTTCGATACCCTCGGGGTGAGCACAAGACTTGTCGCGCGGAGTAGCCTTGCCGATGAAACGGCCGGTGCACTGACCCGGCTCATGCTGGCGGCGCGTCCTGGCATCGCCGCGCGGATTCCGGTTGCGAACCGTATCGAAGCGCCAGCTACCGACAAGGGCGCGGCGCTCCCGGTGCATCCCGGAGCACTTGCCTTTCTTGACGACGAGGAAGAAAGCTTCTTCGACAAATACAGCGATGCTTTTTATATCGGCGCGATGTGTCTCAGCGTACTCGGCACGGGGCTCGCGGCGGTTGCAGCAAGACTCACGGGCGACAAATCCACGGACGCCGACAAGATCCTGCGCCGGCTGCTCGAAATCACAAAGGCCGTGCGAAGCGCCCGACATGCCGGGCTTCTCGATGGCTACGAGGAGGAAGCCGACGAGCTTCTGGCGCTGGCGCTGGCGCCGGATGCGGTCCATGCCTTGAGCGTCAACCGTATGGGCGCGTTGACGCTCGCTTTGAACCAGGTGCGCCATGCCATCGCCGAGCAGCGGCAAAGTTTTGCGGTCCCAATGCGCACCCAATTTTTGCCGCGCGTCGTCCGCGAATAGAGCATTTTCGAGCGAAGTGGACACCGGTTCGCGTTAAGAAAATGCGATAAAACAAAAACGTAGAGGGCTTTCTGATTCCACCAAATCAGAAAGCGCTCTAGGCGCCGTTTGTGATGCGCTGAGGGCCCGGCTGCGGTGCCGGCACGAACGCCGTGCTGTTTTTGGTCAGTAAAATTTATTTTTTGGAAATCTTATCCGCTTCGCGCAACGCTGCGTCATGCGCCTCCGTCATACCGATCATCTCGTATAATTGGGCAGATTGAGCGAAATAAAGCACCGCTTGTCTCGGATTTTTATGAGAGTTAAGCAACCCGAGGCCAAAGAGGACTTTGGCCTGTCCGCTGCGGTCATCGGTATCCTTGTAAATAGTCAAAGCGTCGCGGTAAGAATCGCGAGCTGTCTCGTAATTACCAAGTTTAGCTTCCATCACACCGACCGAATTGAGAACATCAGCCTGTCCGGCCCGATTTTCAATTTGCTTATAGATCTTACCGGCTTCCCGATAGGCGTCGCGCGCCTTTTCAATTTGGCCGAGTTGACTTTCCACCACGCCGAGACCGAAGAGGACATCGGCCTGTCCCGGGCGATCATCGATCAGCTTATAAATAGCCATAGCATCGGCGAACGCCTGGCGGGCTTCTTCACGATTGCCCACGGTCCGATCCATCTCCCCTAATTGCCGGAGCGCGTTGGCCTGACCGGGCCGGTTATCGATTTGCTTAAAGAGGTCAAGCGCCTGACGATAAGCGTCGACGGCGGGACTATTGCGCAGAGTTCGCCGATTCAAATCGCCGAGCCGGAAGAACACATTGGCCTGTCCAAGGCGATCATTAATCTGCTTATAGACGGCAATTGCGTGCTCATAAGCAGCCTGGGCCTCATCGTTCTTGCCCAATGCCATGTGCAAGTCACCGAGGTTGAATTGCGCGTTGGCTTCTCCTTGCTGGTCGCCGATCTGCTTGAACAGAGTGATAGCCTGATCATAGCCTGTGCGGGCCTCCTCATTGTAGCCAAGCTTTCGCTGTAACTGACCAAGTCCAAGAAGCGTATTGGCCTCTCCGAGGCGATCATCGATCTGTCTATAGAGCACGAGGGCCTCACTATAGGCGTCGCGCGCGGGTTCGTCGTGGCCGCGGCTGCGCTCCAAATCGCCAAGTCCCGAAAGCGCGCCGGCTTTTCCTCGGCGGTTATCTTCTTCCTTGAACAGAGTGATTGCGTCGGTGTAGGCCGTGCGGGCCTGATCATAATTGCCAAATATGCGCTCCAGATCGCCGAGACCGGATAGAGCAATCGCCTGTCCGAGGCGGAACCGTTCTTTTACGAAGAGTTCGATGGCCTCGTTGTAGCTGTCGCGGGCTGGAATATAATGACCAAGCTTACGGTCGAGATCGCCAAGCGCGGAGTGGACGCTGGCCTGTGCAGCGCGATTACCGTCCTCTTTGAACAGGGCGAGCGCTGCTGTGTACGCTTCCCGGGCCTCGTCGTTGCGGTCGCCTCCCGCCTCTAACATGGCAATTGCGACAAGGGCTATGGCCTGTCGAGGCCGGTCGCCTGCCAGCTTATAAAGTCCGTTGGCTTGTTCAAAATCATTGCGCGCTTGGACACTCCGCCCGAGCATCCTTTCCAGGCCCCCGAGCTGGAATAACGCATTTGCCTGTCCCAGGGTGTTGCTTTCCTGCTTATAAAGGAAGAGGGCCTCGTGAATGGCCTCGGTAGCCGGGTCATTGTGGCCGAGCTTCGCCTCTAACACGCCGAGGTCCAAGAGGGCATTCGCCTGTCCCAAATGGTCACCGGCCTGCTTATAGAAGCTAACGGCATCGTAGTAGGCTAAGCGGGCTTCATCATTTGCCCCGGAAATATTCAGGCGATCCCCTTCTGCCAGTTTTGCTGCCGCTTGTTTTCCGAGTTCGGTCTTTTCCAGACTGCTTTTGTCCGGCGGCGGAAGATTTGGGGGCAGCTTTGGATTAGTCGCAAAAATGAACAACCCGAGGAGGCCACCGGTGATCATCGCGAAGGCCGCCAGCTTCAGTTTTCCGGCGACATTTCGAAATAAAAAGGCTCCCACGAGCCTAGTACCAGGACGATTAAAGAAGCGAGCCCCAATGGACTTTGAGCCGCTTCGCGAATTATCTCGGGGGCCTTGTCGAAGATAGCTTTAAAAAATTCATCCACTTCGCAACCCCGTCGAACGCCCTCCCGCACACCGGCTGTGCCGGATCGTTGCAATAGGGTATATATGGGAACGAACCCGTCCCGAACAGTGAGGTTTCGCAATGCAGCTGGGTGTGATTGGCCTTGGCCGGATGGGAGCCAATATCGCGCGCCGCCTTCATCGCGGCGGACATCGTTGTGTCGTTTACGACCGGATGGCCGGGCCGGTCGCGGAACTTGCGGCCGAAGGTCTGACGCCGGCTTCGGATGTTCCGGACCTCGTCAAAAAACTCGATCCTCCGCGCGCGGTCTGGGTGATGCTTCCCGCTGGCGCCATCACCGAAGGCATGGTCAACACCCTGAGCGAATTGGTCAGTGCAGGGGATATTTTGATTGACGGCGGCAACACTTTTTACAAGGACGACATAAGGCGAGCAAAAACGCTTGAAGCCAAGAACATCGCCTACGTCGATGTCGGCACTTCCGGCGGGATATGGGGCTTAGAGCGCGGCTATTGCATGATGATCGGCGGGTCAAAGGTGGCCGTCGATCACCTCGATCCGATTTTCAATACCTTGGCGCCGGGCCAAGGCGATATCGCGCATACGCCTGGGCGGGAGGCGCGGGATCCCCGCGCCGAGCGCGGCTACATTCACGCGGGGCCAGCGGGCGCCGGGCATTTCGTCAAAATGATCCACAACGGCATCGAATATGGCCTCATGCAGGCCTATGCGGAGGGTTTCGACATCCTGCGCGGCAAGGCCAGTGCGGCGCTGCCCGAAACCGAACGCTTTACCTTGGATATCGCCGATATCGCCGAAGTCTGGCGGCGCGGCAGCGTGATTTCCTCTTGGCTACTAGATCTGAGTGCTATGGCGCTCGCTGACGACTCCTCCCTTGCAAACTTTACGGGCGCGGTCGAGGATTCGGGTGAAGGCCGCTGGACCGTCGATGCGGCAGTTGAAGAGGCGGTGCCCGTCAACGTCCTCGCCGCGTCGCTGTTTGCGCGGTTTCGTTCGCGCGAGCAACACACCTTTGGCGACAAGCTTTTGTCGGCGATGCGCTTCAAATTCGGCGGCCATGTCGAGCACGCCCCGCAAGGCCCGTCTGGCAAATAACACATTTAAAGCGCGCTGATGCCGCCATAAAAGGCAGCAAAGTGTCCCGCTTAGAATTTCCATTCATGACGCCCGGACCCAACATGGGTCGCGTCGCTGAGGTTCTCCGCCTTGATTTCAACCGCTGGCCGATGCTACGATTGTGCGGAGCAAGCCCCTAAACGAAGGTCCTCCACTGCAATTTGAGCGTCATTTTCACTACTGGGAGGAACGTGCTTTGCAAAAAACAGTTTGCCTATCGGGCATCATCGCCGCCTTGGCTACCCTTATGATCGCCTTTGACGCCAACGCATTTTCAATATCGCCGCTTCCCAAGCAGAGCTCCTATGTGATGCCAGTCGCGGGTGGATGTGGCCTGGGCTATCATCGGGGGCCTTACGGAGGCTGCCGGCCGAACGCAGTGGGATATCCCGCGGTTGGTTACCGCGGCGGAGTGTACCGCGGCGGAGTGTACCGGGGCGGAGTGTACCGGGGCGGGGGGGCGTACCGTCGCGGGGGAGTGTACCACGGTGGCGCGTACCGTCGCGGCCGCGTGTATCGTCGCTAAACGATACCCGCTGCCATTCCGTCGTCAGAGTTTTTGAGACCGTTGGCGTCGCTGACGGCCTCAAAAGCTGAAGTGATGTGCCGATGACCCCGAATCCGATCATCGAGATTGACATAGATGCAGAGGCCTTGGCGCGGCGAGTAGCGGACACCGTCGCGGCATGGGTTTCCGGCGCCGCTGAGCGATTTAGCCTTTGCCTTTCCGGCGGCGCGACGCCGAAGCGCGCATACGAATTGCTCGCGGATTTGGGCACGTCGCTCGACTGGCAAAAAATTCATCTTTTTTGGGGCGACGAGCGGTTTGTGCCGCCGGACCACCGGGATAGCAATTTTCGCATGGCGCGGGAAGCCTTGATCGACCATGTACCTATCCCTGCCACGCAAATTCACGCTGTTCCAACCAACGCCGCTTCGCCGGAAGAGGCGGCGGGTTTGTACGAGGCAACACTCCAGGCCTATTACGGGGGCAAGACGCTCGAGTCCGAGCGGCCATTGTTCGATGTGACCTTGCTTGGTCTCGGCGAGGACGGCCATATCGCTTCGCTGTTTCCTGGAACGAAGGCGCTCAACGAGCGCGCCGCGTGGGTAACGTCGATCATTGGGGCAAAGCCCGAGCCGCGCATCTCGCTCACCTATCCGGCGCTTCAATCGAGCCGACTGATCTTGTTTGTCGTGTCCGGCGCAAAAAAGCGGGACATTCTTGCGCGCGTTCTCGCCAACGATATGACGCTGCCCGCCGCCGGCCTTGCAACGCATGGAACCATCCGCATTTTTGCTGACCGCGCGGCTGCGGGAGATTGAAGAGTGCAGCTTGCCCGGCAAGCACGAGCAACCGTCTTCGCGGGCCTTGCTTTTTATGCTGCTTTGCTTATAAAACGCGGTTCCGAACCGCCCGGCCGAAGGGCTGCCGTGGCGGTTCTTTTTGGGCGCTTGCCGCCCGGCGGAGATTGAGCAAAATGCCCAAACTAAAAACCAAGTCCGGCGCCAAGAAGCGTTTCAAGATCACCGCGACAGGCAAGGTGCTCTATGCGCAAAGGGGCAAACGCCACGGAATGATCAAACGGACCAACAAGCAGATCCGGAATCTGCGTGGCACGAATGTTCTGTTCAAGAGCGATGGCGACAACATCATAAAATTCTTTCTGCCGAATGGCTGAAAGTCCCATGCCGTTTGTTCTTTAGAATCATTAATCCGGAGATTGAGCCATGGCACGCGTAAAACGCGGCGTTACCTCGCACGCCAAGCACAAAAAGACGTTAAGGGCCGCCAAGGGTTTTTATGGCCGCCGCAAGAATACGATCCGGGCGGCGAAGGCAGCGGTCGATCGAGCGATGCAATATGCGACACGCGACCGGCGCGCCAAGAAGCGGACCTTTCGGGCTTTGTGGATTCAGCGCCTGAACGCTGCGGTGCGCGAGCATGGGCTCACTTATTCGCGCTTCATCGATGGCCTCGCCAAGGCAGGCATCGAAATCGACCGCAAGGTCCTGGCGGAACTCGCGATCAGTCAGCCAGAGGCATTTAGTTTGGTCGTCGAAAAGGCGAAAGGCGCGAGGCTCGTACAGGTTTGACGCGCCGGGCCGTGACCGCCGCCGGGCTGGCAAGTGGAAAACATTTAGATTTCAGCAGGTAAGCTCGACTGCAGGCTTGCTGCTAACTTCGCGAACCGCTGAATTGCACTCCCACCCCATGATCTCATTGCCGGAAAACCATTGCGCGATCTCGGCCGCTGCAGTTTCCGGGCCATCCGACCCATGCGCCGAATTCTCGCTAACCGAGAGGGCGAATTGATTCCGGATGGTACCGGGTGCGGCCTTTGCCGGGTCCGTCGCGCCAAGGACGTCACGGTATCTTGCGATCGCATCCTCGGCTTCAAGAACTTGAACGACTACCGGTCCGGAGATCATAATTGCGATAAGTCTGCCAAAGTAAGAAGTATCCTTATGGACCGCGTAAAAGGTCTCCGCCTGCTCGCGGGTCATCCGGACGCGCTTTTGCGCGACGATGCGCAGCCCCGCCTCTTCGATCATGGCGTTGATCGCCCCGGTCAGATTTCGCCGCGTCGCATCGGGCTTCAGAATAGAAAAAGTACGCTCAATCGCCATTGTAACCTCTGCATGTGAAGAAGGCCTCGCGGATCGAAAAAACAAACGCCGCTATTTTAAGACGCCGCGGCATTCGCGCCTGTTCGCATGATTTAGCTTTCGCGATGATGGCCGCTCGATCCGATGCCCGCGCTACCAAAGCCGGGCAGGACTAAATATTTAGTGACCTCCCGCATCAGTTGGGAGACCGCGCTGACAAAACCATTTCGATTCCGGTGACGCATTCGCCTAGGCGACCGCAGCTTAGGCGGCCAGACTTAGACCCTGTCCGGTGCGGGTCACCGGCCCCTTTTAGCTGGTATTTTCCAAATAGTCCAGTTTCCAACCCACGGACAATAGTGCAGTTTGGCGCGTCTCATGGGGCGTGGGTCGCTTGAGGGGTGAGGCCAACGAACCATGTCCGCGTGGCGTCCTGCGCTGGAACGGCAAGCGGCCAGGCCAAATTTTTTGTCTTCGCTCACGCATTATGACACTTGTTTGTCGTCCATGGATTGCAAAAAGGCGAATTGGCAAGCTTCCGTTTGCTTGGGCCAAAGGTATTTGGGGGCCACGTGCTACGATTTATTTTCCATTCTTGTGGCATCTTAGTGACGGCGGCTTTGGTGCAACTCTCCCCGGAAACAGGCTTTGCACAGGAGGCGGACATTCCATCCGTGACCCTGCAACCCGATTCAAGTCCCGATGTGTTGCCGTTTTACCGGGACTGGACGAAGGGCGAGGAGCCTCGTGTTTCCAGGGAAGAGACGATCGAACGCCTCCGCGCGGCAATAAAATATGTTTTTGTGATCTTCAACGAGAATGAATCGTTCGATCATTATTTTGGTACGTTCCCCGGCGCCAATGGGATTTATTCGGACGGCCAGCAACCGCGCTCGTCCCAGAATACGCCGGGTTTCACCCAGACATATCAGAGCCTCGCGAGCGGCGAGACGGTAAGCGTCGAGCCATTTCTGATTGGTCCCAATGAAAATGCCAATGTCTTCGACAGCACCGACCATAGCCATCTTGGCCTCGTACGAAAGCTTCATATCGTCGGAAACATTTCGGCGATGGATCAATTCGCGCTCGACGAATATAGCCGTTTCGCGGAGAAGGGCGGTGCCGCCAACGAGGCGCGAGGCACGCAATTTGCCCGTCTCGTGATGTCGCACATCGATTGCGACACCATTCCGTTCTTGTGGCAATATGCCAGCCGGTTCATCCTCTTCGACAATATATTCGCAACCGAAAATTCGCCCTCGACGCCTAACGCGCTTGCATTGATCGCCGGTCAGGCGGGCGAAACGCAATGGGTGAAGCACGGGCCAGAAGGGGCGTCCTTGACCGATGTCACCCATTCTGGAACGACATTAGGTTGGCCAATCGTTAAGAACCCGCAGCCATTTTTCAGCTCGCAATCCGACCTCACGGAGACGAATAGACAGCCAGCTGGGGCGAAGGAAAATTATTCGGACCGCAACATTGCCACGAGCCTCACATTCGCTTCCTTGCCGCTCACCTTGCTCGGACGCGACGTGAAGGCAGCGATGAGCCGTGTTGCTCCAGAAACCGATTTGACCGGTATCCAAAAGGACATTGAGTATATTGCCCGTCAGAATGGAAATCCGGTCGCCTGGCGCTGGTACCAGGAAGGCTATGATCACGAGCCAACCGATACCGGCGCTACTGCCTCTCACGATGGCTTCATCAAGCATCACGAGGCGCCACAATATTTCAGCTATATCGCGAACAACCCGGCGCTCAGGGGCAATTTGCGCGGCCTCGGCGATTTCTTCACCGATATGGCGGCAGGCGCGCTGCCGCCGGACGGCGGCGTTTTCTTCCTTCGTGGCGGCTCCGCCAATATCGCCAAAGAGACGCCCTATGTCCTTCCGGGCACGCCTGCCGAAAAAGTTGAGGCGATTGTAGCGGCAAAGCGGGGCGACGACGATCACCCAGCCTATAGCGACCGTCAGATCAGCGAAGCGATGGCCGCGCGCGTCATTAACGCGATTGCCGGAAACCCTGAGATTTGGAAGCGGAGCGCGATTATCATTACTTACGATGAGGCGGACGGTTCCTACGATCACGTTCCGCCGCGAATTCTGGCCTATGGGCCGGACGGCCTGCCGCTCGCACGCGGCATTCGCGTGCCGCTTATCTTGATTTCGCCGTTAGCGCGGGTGCATGCCGTCTCCCACGTCGAAGGCGATCACAATGCGCTGATCGAGACGATCGAGGCCATCTTCGGACTGCCGGCGCTCGCGAGCCTGCCGGACGAGGCGCAGGCTCTCGCTGCCGGCCGCGCGCCGCCTTTCAACGGTCCAAATGGCTTCGTTCAAAATTATTTGGGGCCACGCGACATCAACTCGGACATCGCGGGCGATCTACTTTCCGCCTTCGATCCCAAACGCTTGCTCGGACTTGAACCTTTGTTGCCCGGCAGCTATGCGAGCATCCCGGAGGAGGCGGTCAATTCCTTCCCGCATTATGGCGCGCGCGGTTGCGCCACGCTCGGAATCACGACCGAAGACAGGCGGCAGGGCATCGAGAACAAAATCCCGCAGGGGTTTAATCCTTTGCCAGCAACCTATCCGGCCGGGAATTAAGAGTAACCCTGTGGCTGGCTTGCGGCGCGTTGTCTTATTGTTTGCGCTACTTTGTCCGACGGCAGCCCTAGATCCAGCCCTTCAGCTCGCGTGCTACGAGATCGTGAATAAGCATCATGCCGAGTCCACAATCGTTGAGGCAAGGAATCACGGCAAAATTCTTGCCCCCATTTTCGACGAAAATCTCGCGGCATTCGACGTCAATTTCATAAAGCGTTTCGAGGCAATCGGCAGAAAACCCAGGTGCGATGACGACCAACCCCTTGGTCCCCTGCGACACCAGGCTCTTTACCATCGCCGCAGTATAAGGTTGCAACCATTCCTTTGAGCCGAACCGCGATTGAAAGCTAATCGGACAGCGGTCCGCGCCAAGCCCGAGGTCTTCGCGCAAGAGCCGCCATGTCTCGAGGCATTGTTCGTAATAAGGGTCGCCCTTGGCGACCGTCGCCTTCGGCAGGCCGTGAAAGGAAACGAGGATCGTGTCTGGAACGAAATCGAGACGCGAAAGCCCGGCGCGGAGGGAAGTCGCCAGCAGGTCGATATAGGTGCGGTCGTCAAAATAGGGCGGCGCGATCCGCACCGCCGGTTGCCATCGCATGGCTCTCAGAGTCTCGAACACCTTGTCGTTGACGCTCGCCGTGGTGGCGGCGGCATATTGCGGATAAAGCGGCAGGATCAGGATTCTTGTGCAGCCGTGCTCCTTGAGGCTCGCGATTCCTTGCGCGATATCCGGCTTGCGGTAACGCATCGCCCACGCAATGAAGAATTTGTCGCGTGCCGCATGCTGCCGTTCCGGTTCGAGCCCGCCCGCCCCGATCCACGCCGCGAGCTTTTCGGCCTGCGACCTGGTTGTCGCTTTCAGCGGACCGTCGATGGACTCCTTGTTCCAAATCGCGGCATAGTGCTTGGCGATCCGGCGCGGGCGCAGAATCAAAATAATAAAGTGCAGGATCGGCCACCAGAAAATCCGTGGTGTCTCGATCACCCGCGAATCCGATAAGAATTCCTTGAGAAACTGGCGCACCGGCCAGAAACGGGGGGCATCCGGGGTGCCAAGGTTGACGAGGAGGATGCCGATCTTTCCTGGCGGAACCGGCGTGTTGTTCGTCGCGGAGACAGTGGAGGACATATATATCGCTAAGCTCGCTTGTCGTAATGTTGCATTGCAGCATTACCTCTACGGCGCGCTTGTCGAAAACGCAAGTGCGAACCAATGCGCACGAAGTTTCCAGATGTTCGCCGGGTTCAATAACACCTCAGCGTTCTCCAAAAATCGCGCTGCCGACTCTTACATGGGTCGCGCCGAGTTGGATCGCGAGCTCGAAATCATTGCTCATTCCCATTGAGAGCGCCGCAATCCCATTGCGCGCGGCGATTTGATTGAGAAACGCGAAATGCGGCGAAGCCTGATCGTCGAGGGGCGGAATGCACATGAGGCCTGAAATTTCGAGGCCATAGTCTTTACGGCAGCTTGCGATGAAGCGATCCGCCTCTTGCGGCATTATGCCCGCCTTCTGCGGCTCGGCGCCGGTATTGACCTGAACATAGAGGCGGGGATGGCGCGAAGTTTTTTGGATTTCCCGGGCAAGCGCCCTGGCGATTTTTTCGCGGTCCACCGTCTCGATCACATCGAAAAAGGCCACCGCATCATGCGCTTTATTTGACTGCAACGGGCCGATCAGATGGAATTCGAGACCGCCGTGGCTCGCTTTGAGGGGCGGCCATTTCTCCAACGCCTCCTGGACCCGGTTCTCGCCAAAAACAAGTTCTCCGGCCCCGATTACCGGCGCTATGTCTTGCGGGCCAAACGTCTTGGAAACGCAAACGAGGGTCACGTCTTGCGGCTCGCGCCCGGCGTCGCGGGCCGCGCGGGCAATGCGGGCGCGCACCAAGGCGAGCCGCTCGACGGTCGTCACGGGAGGTTTTTTGCTTTGTTGCAACGCTTTGGCCTTTCGTTCCTACCGCGGTGGCAACTAAAGAGATTACGACCTCGGCATGAATTTGTGCCAATCGTACCAAATTGTTTCACGTGAAGCATTTTGGTACGATTGGGGCCGAAAACCTTACAAGCGCTCATACGCCGGGCGGGATTGAAATATGTGGGATTGCGCGGAAAATTGGTAATGAATGCCGGATGACGAACAGCAGAAAACCTCTTTCGATCAATCAGCGTTGATTTGATCAGAGCGGCATTATGTGTTGGTTGAACCGTCAAAAGACGAGCACCAAGCAAAAGGATGCGCCCGGTGAAGCCATCGACCCTGCTCCTCGCGCTTTGTTTTGGCGTCTTCGCTTCCTCCGCATGGGCGGCTTTGAAGCCGGGCGACGCAGCGCCCGACTTTACCATCGACGCCGCACTGGGGGGCAAGGAGTTCACGTTCTCCCTCGCCGAGGCCTTGAAAAAGGGACCGGTGGTTCTCTACTTTTACCCCAAATCATTCACCAGCGTCTGCACGGTCGAGGCGCATGAATTTGCCGAAAACATCGAGAATTTCACGGCGGCCGGCGCGAGCGTCATTGGCATTTCGGGTGACAAGATCGAGGTGCAGCGCGACTTCTCAAGCAAAGAGTGCCGCGACAAATTTCCGGTTGGCGCCGACCCCGGCTTTTCGGTGATCAAAGCCTATGACGCGGGGTTTAACGTTCCGCTTGCGGGCCCGCTCTTCGCCAGCCGCATTTCCTATGTAATTTCGCCAGACGGAAAAATTATTTACACCTACTCCGATTCTAGCGCGGAGAAACACATCGACAATACGCTGGCCGCTGTCAGGAAATGGCGCGAGGAGCATAAGCCCTGAGCCTCTGGGTCTCGCGCTACCGTTTGCATCCATCTTTTCTAAAACTGCTGTTTGGTCCTGCCCAGTACGCCTGGCTGCGGGAAAGACCGGCGGTCGAGCGTTGTTTCGGGAAATTTTTTCGGCTTGTAGTCCGGAGCCGATGAGCTACGTTGATGGCCTTCCGGTAATTTGTTTTGCACCTGATTTCTGAACGGAGAAACCTTCATAATTTCAATAGGGTGAGTTCCGAGCAAATTTTTTGCAGAGTGTGTGAAAAGTCGGACTGGGGGATTCTCGGGTGGCCAAGTTCACGATAGAATCGGGCATGGCGCACATCTCAGGGTTTGATCGATCTCAGCTTCTGCTTCTGCCGGAAGCGATCGACGATTATGTCGGCATG
>DATBQJ010000121.1:0-21337 GCA_036560885.1 Methylocella sp. | reverse complement strand
GCGCCAGGGTTTGAAGATCTCATGCCCGGAGGAAATCGCATTTTATAAAGGTTTTATCGATCGCGACCTTTTGGTTGCGAATGCCCGCAGCTATGGCAAGTCTGGCTACGGCAATTATTTAGCCCGCCTCGCCGACGCCGCTCCGCCCGGCGCGCGCCGTGACTAACGAATCCCGCTGATGTATCGAGGTAGAATCAATCCAGTTTCAAACCCCTGCCAGACAAAGCAAATCCATTGTCCGCCGCGCTAGCCATCCTCGTCGGTCTTCTCAGCCTGTGTCCTGCGATCGTTACCGTCGATGGAACCATTACTCCATGTCTCATTCCATTGCTGCTCGCGGCGGGACTACTTGTCGTTGCGGTCAAATTGCCGCCGGGCGAGGCGCAGCATATGGCCGCCGTGGTTTCGCGGCCTATCGTCATCGCCGCCGCCTTCCCAGCGGTTTTCATGATCTTTCAGTTATTGCCATTGCCGTTTTTGGCAAACCCGGTCTGGGCGAGCCTGAGCGCCGGCTTTCCGCATGGAATTACTGGAAGCGTTAGTATTGACATAGGCGCCACGGTGATCGCCTTGGTGCGCTATCTTTCGGCACTCGGCGCGATAGTGCTGGCAGCCGCTGTCGCAATCAACCGTGACCGGGCCGAGTCGGTTTTGATTGGCACGGCGGCGGCTGCAGCCCTGATATCTTTCTTTGCCCTATTCGATGAGCTTTTCGCGTTCGGCTTCCTTGCGATGCGCGACGAAGCGCTGGATTGCGCTTGTCTTGGCGTAACTCTTTCGGCCGCTTGCGCCCTCCTCGTCCTTGAGCGTCACGAGTCGCGCCGGTCCAAGTCTGGCCAAACCCAAACCAAATTTCTGCTGGCCTCGCTTGCCTCCTTGGCCGCCTTCCTGATCTGCGTGGGCGCGGTCGCCGCGACGCGATCAGGTTCCCTGGCCTTCGCGGCGGCCTCTGGGTTCCTGACGTTTTGCGCCGCCGTCGCGATTCGCCGCTGGAATCTGGGACGCGTGGGCGCCACCGCGATTGGCGCCACTGCTGCCGTCATCGCTGCCGCCCTTATGACCGCGGCGGCGAGCGGCCAGGACCCGCGGTTCGCCTTCGCAAATATTGACCCGGCCGGCGTCGAACTTACTCAGCGCCTCCTGAACGATGCACCTTTCTTTGGAGATGGGGCCGGCAATTCCAGCGCTTTAATACCGATCTATCAGCCCGGTAACTCCGGTTCCAGCACCGCTGGAATCGTTACGGCGGCGGCAAAGATTTCGATAGAGATGGGCAAGGCGGCGCTTTGGCTTTTTGTCGCCGCGGCGGCGTTTTCGGTTTTCGCGCTCTTGCGCGGCGCTTCGCGCCGCGGCCGCGACTGGTTCTACGCGGCGGCGGCCGGAGCCTGCGTTGTCACGCTTATGAACCTTGCTTTCGTCAATACCGGTCTCTCGGGCGTGGCGATAGCCTCGCTGTCGTCGGTCATTTTCGGGCTCGGGCTTATTCAATCGAAAGGCAGGGTTGCGTCATAGCGCATCGCTAAAGTCCAAGATGGATTTCTCGCAAGCGTTGACGACAATAGCGGGTATTCGGCGTCGAACTGAAACGAAACCCAAAATCTCGACGTTATATCGAGGAACCGGCTATTGCGTGTTTGGGTCGGCAGGACAATGTAACCATGGCCGCCGCATTCATTGTCTTCGTCCTTCAAACAGGGCGCGGAGGAAGTGGTTTAATGTCCATCAAACGAGGAGACGAGGGTTTAGCGGGTTTAAGGGGTGAAATTCATGGCACGCTATTTTTTGAAATTGTCTGCGAGCTACCTCACAAGGGCACTTTTCACGTCCGCAGTTTTATTCATGCCGGCGCAGGGGCATACTGAGCCCGCCTCAGCAGCCCCATTCTCCGGCTTGTCCGGACACTGGTCAGGTGCTGGCACCATTACCATGACGAACGGCGCCACCGAGCGGCTTCGTTGCAAAGTAGCCTATGCGGTTGGTGCCGCCGGCAAGGCGGTTGAGCAAACTCTGCGCTGCGCGAGCGATAGCTACAGGGTGGAAGTCAACAGCAACGTCATTTCCACAGGTGGCTCGCTGTCCGGTTCTTGGGCCGAGACGACTCGCGGCATGTCGGGGAACGTCTCCGGACGCGCTAGCGGTGCGGACATTTCGGCCAATGTCGTCGGCGCTGGTTTCTCGGCCCGTCTCGACGTGCGGACGCATGGGGATAAGCAATCGGTCACAATAACGCCACGCGGCGACTCCGATGTGTCGGCCGTGTCGATCGCGTTGCGCAGGGGATGAGATCCGCTATCTCCCTTCCACCCCGCTGCTAGTCGCGCCGTGATGCGGCGCGGCGGGCAAGCCTAAACAGGAATGTGGCCGTTGGCCGCAATATCCAGAGATCGGCGGCCACGGCCGCTATCATCGCGAACGCGCCCAGCCAACCGAACAGGCGCAGCGATGGCAAGTCGGAAAAGACCGTCACCACCAACCCGCAAGCGAGCACCACCGAAGTTAGAATTACGGCGGGGCCGACGAGTATCGTTGCCCGTTCAACAGCGATTCCAGGGTCCTGGTCTGGGTCGTCCTCAAGTCGCAACCGGTTGAGAAAATGAATCGTTGCGCTCAACCCCAGTCCAAACGAAACGGTTAGCGCCACGACGCTCGCAAACTGCAGGCCCTGCCCTATCACGCGGAGCAACGCGCCCGAAGCTACCACGGGGAAAATCCCCGGAAGGATGCTCGCCAGCATGACGGCGAAGGAACGGAAGGCTACGCCGATGAATGCGGCAACAAACGCGAATTCGATCGTCAAGCCGCGGCTCAATTTTTCGATCATATTGGCGCTGTTTCGCGCGGCTATCGCCGAAAGTCCCGTGACCGAAATTCTGTAGCCAGGGTGACGGGCGCGGACCTCCGCGAGTGTGTTATTCAAGGCGTCGACGACGGGAAGAAGCTGGCTCGCATCGGCATCCGGAATGCGGCCAGACACGACTACGGCGTCCTGCTCTGCCGAAATGAAGCGCCGCGTCAAATGTTTCGGCAACATGTCGACATATTGTTTTAGGACGCCAACGCCTGGTTTGCCGGCCTCGATGAGCCACCGGCGTAACGTCTCCAAGGACCAGACGTTGCCGACGCCGGCTTGTTTCTCGAGAATTGCATGCACCTTTGCGATGACTTCGAGGGTTTCCGGCGCGTAGAGCGATGCGCCGCGCGGAAATTCGATCAGCACATCGATCGGATTGGCGCCGGTGAGCTTGACGTCGAGACGGCTGCTTGCGGCTACCGCTTGTTGCTTGTCGGGCACTTGATCGGCGAGTCGGTACCTCGGCTCAATGCCCGCAAAAGTGAGACCAAGCCCACTGACGATAAGGAAGCCAATCAAACTATAGAGGCCGGGACGCTGGACCATGCGCACGGCGACAAAGCTGCAAAATCGTCGCAGCGCCTCGACTCCGAAATCCGAGCGGGCGATTTGGGCCGCGAACGCGCTCTCGCCGCGCAACAATAAGACACCGAGAAGCGGCATGAGAACGAGGACAGCGGCCAGCGCGATGATCGTCGCGATGAAGCCCGCCTCGCCAAAGCTTCGGATCAGGTCCGAACTGGAAAATTGCAAGGCTACGAAAGACAAAGCCGCCGTCGCATGGGTGAGTACACAAGCCGGCCCGACGATTGAAATCGCATTGTTCAAGGCCTCAAATTTGCTTTCGCCCGCAGCCAACCGGTCGCGCGTGGCGAAGGTAAGCTGCATGCTGTCGGAAAAGCTGATCACCATGATGAGAGGGGTCATCACGTTGAGAAACATGTTGAGGCGGAAATCGAGCCAGCCGAGCGCGCCGAGCGCCAACAATATCGCGATCAGCGGTGGACCAGCCGCGATGATCATGAAGGAGACACGGCGAAAAAAAAGGATCGCGATGAGACAGCCGGCGGCGAACCCGACCGTATTGTAGACTATCCTGTCGCGCTCGACCGCATTACGGATCTCGAGCTGCATCACCGGAACGCCGGAAAGCTCCGCCTTCAGTCCCGAACCGGCGAGATCCTCGGCCATCCTCGCCCGGATCTCGCCGACAGCATCGCGCAGCCTGCTGCTCTCGACGGCGGCCGGATCGAGCGCGAGGACAACCAAGGTAAGCTCGCCGTCATTCGACAAAAGCTTGCCACGGATGATCTCATTGCCCATCACGCGGCGAACCAATGCGTCGTAGGCAGCGCCCTCAGGCAGCTCTTCTGGAAACAGCGGCGCTGGAATCGCGCCGTTTTCCGGCGGCTGACGCGCCGAGAAAATCGAGATGATGCCTCGCGTACCGTCGATCAGCTGAAGGTCGGTGACGAGATCGCGCAGTTTCTCGATCGAGTCGCGCGCGAGCAGGTTCTTTCCTTCGACAACGACGAGCACATCGAACTCGCTCGACGGAAAACGCTGCGTCACCTCCTCGTATTGCTTGAATTCCGGCGTGTCCGAACGGAACAATTGGCTGAGCGAATCGTCGACCTTGAGCCTTGTTACGCCGAAACCAGCAGCAATCGCTAAACCGGCCGCGACAACGGCGACGGCGAGGGGAAAGCGAAGCGAGACTAGGCCGATGCGCTCAATGCCGAGGGCGAGTGGGTGCCGCCTTTGTTTGTCGCTAGCATCACCCATTGGAGAAACTGATCAGCTCTTCCCAGTCTCAAGCTTCTCTCCGGACAGCGATTCAGCGACGCCCTTCCCTAAAGGCTGGGCACAGCCGTGAGGGACTAGAGGAGAAGCAGCAATGAAAGAGCGAATGCGTGGAGTCCCTTCGATAACCGCTGCGGGTGCCGGACGTTCCGAGGCCAGAACGGCCGCTTCGAAGCAGCTAATCGATCACACTAGGCGGGCGCGAAAGCAGGAGGGCGCACACCAAGTCAAATGGGCTCCCGGACGAGCGCGGCCTGGCAAAAATCGAGCATTTGATCGAGAGCCGGTTCCGGGTCCTGCTCATATTCCGCCATTAGGCGCGGATGGCAGAAGCGGATGCAAGCGGTGTTGACGAGGCGTGCAGCGAGCGCCGCGTCTCCCGGATGGAACTCGCCTGCTTCCATGCCACTCGCGATGATCTGTTCAAGCACCCCGGTCATGCGATGGTTGTGCTCGCGCATGATCGTCCAACTTTCAATCATGGCGGCTTCGATCAACTCGTGCAGCTTGCGGTCCAACATGTAACATTTGTAATGGGCCTTTTCGACGGACGCGATCAAGTTGCGCAATTTTTGCAGGGCGGTGCCGCGAGACACGGCGATTTTACCCGCCTCGGCTTCGATCTTGCCAAGAAGTTCCATGCAGACGGCCGCATTGATTTCGGATTTTGCCCCGAAGAAGCGGTAGACATTCGCCGGTGACATGCGCAGCTCGCGGGCAATATCAGCGACCGTCGTTTTTTGGAAACCGAGTTGCCGGAACAGCCGCTCGGCTACCTCGACAATGAGGCGGCGAGTGTCCTTACCCTTGGTTTCTTTATCGGTGGCATCCCTATCCACCGACTCTCTGTCGGTTCGCATATTTTGTTCATCCCGTCGAGCATCAACGGGACTATGATCTTCGTCCTGGCCCGGCGCTTCCCCCAAATGGGTTTGGCGACGGGTATACTTTTCCTTAATCTCACTTAGACCGCGCATGATGTTCGCATCCCTAGTAGCTATGAACCGCATTATGGCCGCCTTTTTTGCCGCGCGCTTCCCCCAAATGGGTAAATGAGGTTAGGTATCAGTCGCTTCTCGAAATTCAAGTGACGTATGTCATCATGAAATCGGAAAAACCGAACGCGTTGTTCGGATCACCCGCATGCACCGGCGAGCGCGGCCAGCAGGTTTTGTTCGCCAGTTCATTCTTCTGACGACTGAAATATCGCATCAAACCACTGTTACAGTGATTCATGATAACACATGTCTGTGGTCTACACCACGAAAATATTGTGGTTCACTTCACAAAAGAGTGAACTTGATGATACAATCTAGAGTTGTAAACGCAAGGCCGCTGCTCGGGAAATTTGAGCTACACGAGCATCGAACTACACGAGCAAGGAAACCATATTCTTATGTCCGATTGACCACAAAAGGAGGCAATGTTATTCGAGCGCCCGCTTCGAAAAGTATCCGTTGCTTCCCCATCGAAACCTATGGTTGATCCTTTTGAGGTTCCCAATCGTTTGCTCGCCGCCTTCCCGCCCGCCAGCCGCGCGCGGATCAAGCCCCACATTGAACCGGTCACCCGCAAGCTTGGCGATGTAGTCTGCAAGGCGGGCGGCGTGCTTGAACACGCCTACTTCCCGAAAGGCGCCGTTCTGTCGCTGTTGACGAGTTTGGAGAACGGCACGGACATCGAGACAGCGAACATTGGCAACGAAGGCGCCTTTGGCCTCTTCGCGGCAATGTACAGCCGGGTCTCCTTCAATCGATGCATCGTGCAATTGGAAGGTCCTTTGGTGCGCGTTCCGATCGAAGTCATGCAAGGCGAGTTCGAGCGAAGCGAACACGTGCGCAATCTCCTGGTAAGCTATTCGGAGACGCAGCTTTCCCAGGTTCAGCAGACCGCGGCGTGCAATGCCAGGCATACGATCGAACAGAGATTATGCCGGTGGCTTCTCATGATGCATGATCGCGCCGGACGCGAGAACCTGTCATACACCCACGAATTTTTGGCGCGCATGTTGGGTGCCGACCGGAAAACGGTGACTCTGGCCGCGCAGGCGATGCAGGCCGCCGGACTCATCGGCTACCGCCGCGGAACAATCCAAATTACGGATCGTCAAGGCCTCGAAACGAGAGCGTGTGAATGCTACGCTGTCGTGCAGGAGCGATTCAACGCCTTTTTGATGCCTCCTGCGCATGCGGTTCAAGACCATATCGGCGGGCGGCGGCCCCGCCGCTGACCGGCGGCTCGAAGACGAGGTGTAACAGACCTCGTCCAAGGCGATAAGGGCGAAGGCCGCTTTGCGCCAAATCAACAAACGCTTGCGAGACTGGACGCCGCGATGCCCTGGATCTCCGCCAACAAGCTGGTTGATTAAGCGAAGAATTAATGGCCGCGCTGAGTTGCCTCCGTTGCCGCAGGTCAGGCCACATCCAGTTGATTTTTCAAATCGCTTTTTCAAACGGATGAAGACCACAAGCCAACGCGCCGCCATAATCCGCATGGCCCGCCCGAAGGTAGCAGCGAATTAAAGCAATTTTTCGCCCTCCGGCCGCCAATTCGCCGGAAAATGCTTTCCCGGTGGCCTTGAGCCAGCGAGCAAAAGTGGAGTAATAGGTTTCTTGCAACCCAAAACCACATTCGCGGAGGTTTAGGGAAAACCGGCAGCTCGTTGGGCGCCGCACCGGTATTTAAAGTCGCGAAGGTTCTCAACGGATTAGGCGGGCTTTATGAAGCTGATGGCTTTCACCATCGCATTGTCTCTCGCTCTCGCGGGAGCGGCACCGCTTCGGGCGGAACCCTCACCCGCCAATCCCAAACCGTCGAAGCCGGCGGCAACGCCAGCAAAGCCCGCGGCGGCTAAACCTTTTGCTCCAATGGATCCCATGGCCGCCATCCAAAAGGCCAACGCTTATTTTAACGCCGCCACCAACATGACTGGCGATTTTGTCCAGATCGGTCCGGACGGCAAACGCTCCGAAGGTAAGATTTTTGTCCAGCGACCGGGGAAATTGCGGTTTGAATACGCCCCGCCCGCGACGCTTGAGATCGTCGCCGACGGACTTTCGGTGGCCGTGCATGACCGCAAGACAGCCACCAAGGATATTTATTTCATCAGCCAAACGCCGTTGAAATTTCTGCTCAAGGATCAGGTCGATCTCAGCCGCGACGTCAAAATTATCGACGTGAAGAGCGAGCCCGGCGCGGTCACGATTATCGTCGAAGACAAGGCGACATTCGGCGGAACCTCGCAAATCAAGCTGGTTTTCGACCCGGCAAAGTTCACGTTGAAGCAGTGGCAGGTGACCGACCCGCAAGGCTATGAGACGCTAGTCTCGCTTTTCAATATCGACTTGTCGAAAAAGCCTGACCCAAATCTGTTCCAGATCACCGAAGAAAAACAATTGAACACAAATAATTGACAAGCTCTTCACGCCGCGGCCGACTGTCGCGGGTCAATTCGGAAACAAGTTTTTTCAAGGGGATAGCAAAAATTTCCAATGATCGTGGAAAGTCAAGTTGGCGGCCGGAAAAAGTCGATTGGAGCCGGCCGGGTGCTTGAAAGAATGCACTGCCTCGTTATATTACCGGGATGTGAGCGAGTCAGCCACTCAGGCGCACCCCCCCGTTCCGCCTGGGTCGAAATTGCCGGACCCCTCCCGGTAAATGTCTTGCTCCTAGGGGCGCCTGGTTTTCCGCCGGGCGCCCCTTCTTGTGAGTCCTTGGGGCGACCAGCGCCTTATCCGCCGCACTTGCGGTGGGCCTTTTAGCGTGACCAATTGTGCGCGGAGTCTTACCTGCGTCTCACCCTTGCCACCTGGAACATAAACTCGGTCCGTCTGCGGATCGATCTCGTGGCACGCTTTCTAAGGGAGCAGGCAGCGGATGTTCTTTGCCTTCAGGAGACGAAGTGCAAAGACAGCGAGTTTCCCCTGGCGGCCTTCCATAAGCTCGGCTACCCCTATGTCGCGCTCAACGGCCAAAAAGGCTATCATGGGGTTGCGATTGCCTCGAAACTCCCACTGACGATTATCGACCGGCGCTCGTTTTGTGAAAAAGGCGACGCCCGTCACATTGCCGTGACGCTGACACCCGGCGGCGCGGGTGGCTCGCCGGTCGCCTTGCATAATTTCTATGTGCCGGCCGGCGGCGATGAGCCGGATCCGGTTATTAATCCGAAATTCGCGCACAAGCTCGCGTTCCTGGATGAGATGGCGGAGTGGATGACCGTTGAGCGGATCGCCCGAAACGGCGCGATCGTCGCCGGGGATCTCAATATTGCGCCGCTCGAAACCGACGTCTGGAATCACAAAGCCCTGCTTCGTGTCGTCAGCCACACTCCGGTCGAGGTCGAAAAGCTCAATCTGGTGCGCGCAGCGGGGCCGTGGGTCGATGCGCTTCGCCACTTTGTGCCGCAGGAGGAAACTCTCTATACGTGGTGGAGCTATCGTGCGCAGGATTGGGAAAAGTCCGATAGAGGGCGACGGCTTGACCATATTTGGGTCAGTCAAAGCCTCAAACCGCACCTCGAAGGCGCCCGCATTCTACGCGAGAGCCGCGGCTGGGAGCGGCCGTCGGATCATGTGCCGGTGGTGGTCCATTTCGATTTTTGAGCGCGGCTCAAATTCAAAAATTCGAGATTAAGTTTAATCGCGAGAGACGCTGGCGCAAGATTTGCAGCAATTTTGCGAACATCGTATTGAAGTGTCCCCGCACATGGGACCTCTCCAGATCATGGCGCAACTCTAGCACGTGAAGGCGCCGGCCACGCGCGAACCCATCGATCACCTCCTGCAACGCCCGAGGATTATCGGATCCGCCGGCAGAATAGCCTGCCTCTTCCACTCCTCAATGGCATCCCGCCGACCTGTGGGGATGAAGGGATGTCCCACATCATCCTAAATTGGAATCCCGCCCGAAAGACCCTATTGTCCGCCAAAAAACCGCAATCCTTATGGTTTGAATTGCCTCCCAAAGGGTAACTCCGTGCACGGACGGAGCCCACCATAACAAGGGAGAAGCGCGCCGGCGCCAACGGGCAAGCGTAAGATAAGAACCGCCGCGCGGCATGACGGCAGGCGCGGAAGAGTCCAGTTCCGGGGACGGTTTCCAGCAAAAATGGCGGACATGATCCTTCACGACAACAATTGCGTTGGGAATTGCCGCGCATCCGCAATGGCGGTGCGCGCTCGCGCGGCGTTTTCGGAGGCGGCCCTCGCGTTTCTTGCTTTTCCCGGCTCTCGATTCGGCAAACCGAGCCATGGATTCCCGCGATGATCGGTTGGACATTAGGCCGCTACCTGTCCGTGCGATTCCTGCTGACCATCTCGGCGGTCCTTCTGATGATTTCGGGCATGATCTACGTCGTCGATTTTGTCGAGCTTTTGCGGCGCGCCGGAAATATTCCAGGCGCTTCGGCTGGAGAGATCGCCTATCTCTCCTTTCTGCGGGTCCCTTCGGTATCCGAGCAAATTTTGCCGTTTTGTGTGTTGTTTGGCACGATGGCGGCGTTTGTTAACTTGACCCGTAAACTGGAACTGCTGGTCGCCAGGGCCGCCGGGGTCTCGGCCTGGGGATTTTTGGTTCCTCCGCTCGCCATCGCGGCCGCGGCCGGAATTGCTTCGGTGGTGCTGTTTAATCCGGTGTCCGCGGCCATGAAGCATCGCGCGGATAAGATCGAGACGCGGCTGTATGGCCGCAACGGCAAGCAAAACGACGACCCAAGCTTGTGGATCCGACAAAAAAGCGTCGACGGAGAAGCGTTCATAAGGGCCAGTCAAGCCTCGGTCGACGGCACATATCTGACGTCCGCCGCCGCTTATGTCTATGATCGCGCCGGCACATTCGAACAAAGGATCCAGGCACAAACCGGCAAACTCTTGCCTGGTTTCTGGCAATTTGGCCATGCGTGGGTCACCGCATCTGGGGAAGACAGCTTTGCCGCCGGAACATATCTTCTCGCCACGAGCCTATCCCCGGAGGAGATCCTTCGCGGCCCGATTGCGCCAGATTCCGTGTCGTTTTGGGAATTAGCGTCGGTGCGCGCCGCGGCCGAGGCGGCGGGCCTCGACGGAACCCGCTACCAGCTGCAGTTTCACATGCTTCTGGCGAGGCCGCTTCTGTTTATCGCCATGGTCTTAATCGCGGCGGCATTTTCGTTAAGGTTTTTTCGATTTGGTGGCATAGAGAAGATGGCTTCCGGTGGCGTGGGTGCAGGGTTCGTGCTTTATGGGGCGGTAAAATTCACCAGCGATTTGGGCGGAGCCGGTTTGCTTAGCCCGTTCGCCGCCGCATGGTCGCCGGCCGTCGTCGCGAGCCTGCTCGGCGCATTCGCGTTGCTGCACCAGGAGGACGGATGATGGGGCGGCGTCTTTGCCCCGCCGGAGCGATCGCTCCCATTCTTCGGGCGCGGCGTTTTGTCAGGCTTTCGCGCGCGCTGGCATTTGCCTTGTCCGGCGCCGCGTTGATGGCAGGAGCTTGGCCTGCGGTGGCGCAGACGGCGGCTGGCCGCGATTCGAAACAAGCTCAAAACGGACCCGCAAAAATGTTCGTCGAGGCGGACGAACTTCGCTACGATACGGAAAAAAACCTAGTTTCGGCCGAAGGCCACGCGAGGATTTATTACAAAGGCCGGACACTCGAAGCCGACCACGTCATTTACGATCGCAACACCAACCGCGTGTATGCCGAAGGCCACGCCATATTGACCGAAACCGATGGCACGCTGCTGCGTGGAGACCGGTTTGATCTGACCGAAGATTTCCGCGACGGTTTCATTGAGAGCTTGCGCGGGGATACGCCCCCAAAGCCATATAAAGACGTGCTCGGCGCTCCAATCCCAGGTGCCGCCCGCAGTATGGATACGACCGGAACCGCCACTGGCACCTACAAGACCTATTTCAGCGCGCCGCGGGCCGAACGCATCGAAGGCGACACCACCGTTTTCGACAAGGGAACCTACACGGCCTGCGAGGCCTGCAAGGACAATCCGGACAAGCCCCCATTGTGGCGGGTGCACGCCAAGCGCATTATCCACAAGAACGACGAAAAAATGATCTATTATGAGGATTCTACGGTCGAATTCCTCGGCATACCGCTTGCCTATATGCCGTTCTTTTCGGCGCCAGATCCAACCGTGACCCGCAAATCCGGAATTCTTTCGCCCTATCTTGTGTACAACAACCAGCTCGGCGCCGGCCTCGGCATTCCTATTTTCTGGGCGCTCGCGCCGAATTACGACCTGACGTTCACGCCGACCTATTTTTCCCAACAAGGATTTTTCGCCAATGCGGAATGGCGCCAGCGGCTAGAGAGCGGTGAATACTATATCCGCGCGACAGGGATTTCCGAGCAAAACCCCGCGGTGTTCCCCTTGTCGCCGTTCGGCTCCGGCAACGAGAGTTTGCGTGGCTCGTTTGAAAGCAAGGGCCAGTTCGCGATCGCCGACGAGTGGAAGTTCGGCTGGGAATTCACGCTATTATCAGACAAATGGTACCTTAACGACTATCATGTGCCGAGCCAGACTCTCTCCTCGAATTATTTCAGCGAAACGACGTCGTCCGTCTATCTCACTGGGCAGGGCGATCGCGGCTATTTCGATCTCCGCGGCATTTATTTCGAGGGCTTGTCGAGCCACGACTTTCAGCCACAACAGCCGGTCGCGCATCCCGTGTGGGACTACAACAAGACGTTCGACATCGATCCCGCCAAGACTTTTGGCATCGGTGGGCAGGCCGAATTCGATTTTAATCTAACCAGTCTTTCGGCCAGTTCGGCGAGCTTCGAAGCGGTGGGGCCTCGGGTTCTGGACAATGCCTTTGGTCTTTATGACATTTGTACCAACTATATTCCGGGCCAGGCTAACGGTGACTGCCTTTTGCGCGGCCTAGGCGGCGAATACACGCGCGCCACGGCCGAGGCCTCCTGGCAGCGCAAATATATCGATCCGATCGGCGAGGTCTTTACACCTTTTGCCTTCGCGCGGCTTAACGGCGAATGGCTTGATATCAACACCACCAATACCTACACGTTTGCGTCGGCCTCTGGCAGCTCGACGTACTCCAACGCTTCGCAGTTGAATTTTCTCGGCAACAGAGACCCGAGCTTTTTCGGCGAGTTCATTCCGGGGGTTGGAATTGATTATCGGTATCCCTTCCTAGTTAAGACAGGTTTCGGCTCGATGGTCTTCGAACCGATCGTACAGGTCGTTGCGCGTCCAAATCAGGAAATCGGGTCAAATTCGCTCGTCAATCTCGATGCGCAAAGCCTCGTTTTCGACGATTCCACTTTGTTCGACTGGAGCAAATATTCGGGCTACGACCGGTTCGAGACGGGAACAAGGGCAAACTACGGTGCCCAATTCACCATGAACTTCGACAATGGTGGCTATGCCAACCTCATGGGCGGACAGTCCTATCAACTGGCGGGGACCAATTCCTACGCAACGCCGGATGCCGCCAATGTCGGGTTAAGTTCGGGACTGGACACAAGGCTCTCCGACTATGTCGGCGCATTTACGATCGCGCCAAATCCGATATTCTCCTTCATCGCGAAAGCGCGGTTCGATGTCGATTCATTTGCGGCGAGGCGCGTCGATCTCATCGCAAATTATAATTTCGGCGCGTTGACCGGCTCCGTTCAATTTGCCGATTATGAGGCGCAACCGGTCATCGGCTACGACGTGCGCCGCGAAGGGCTCGCGCTATCCTCCCGCTATAAGATCAGCGATAATTATTTCGCGCAGGGCAACATCATCTTCGACATGAGCCGGCACCTTTATCCGCCGAGCGTGATCGGCTTCACAAGTCCCGGCCCTTTTGCGGTCGCGGCGTTTGGGCTGGGTGCCGGTTATCATGACGAGTGCACGACATTTTCCGTCAATTACAGCTCAATTTATCAAGACTACGGGAGCGGCTCCTTGGTCCGCAACCAAACTTTGCTGGTGCAACTGCAACTGCGCACCCTAGGAGATGCCAAGGTGGCCCAGACCTTCCTCAACACGACGTCGCTCGACGGTGTGAAATATTGATTTTTGCTTTTTTGCCGTCACCCGGCCCTTGGGCTGGCACGAGAGGGCCTGCAAAGCCCTAAACCGGAGAGAACTGGATCATGGAAACAGGAAACGATGCGCAGTGGCCCGGTGGTGCGCGCGTCGCTTATGTCCGCTTAAGTCTTTGCGTGGCCGTTGCGGCAATCGCCGCTTTCATGGCGCGTGCCGGCAGCCCCGCCTTCGCCCAGGAAATCGTCGCTAGCATCAACGGCGATCCCATAACAAACATCGATATCGACGAGCGGATGAAGATGCTTCGCGTTTTGCGCAAACCGGCGGCGCGCGACGCCGCAATCGAAAGCCTCTTTACGGATCGCATTGAAATCCACGAGGCTAGTAAATTTGGCATCGACCCGAGAGACAGCGACGCTTTGCAACAAATGACCACGGTCGCGAAGGACATGAAAATTACCCCGGAGGCCTTGGCCGAGGCGCTTCAGCACGCCGGAGTGACGCCCGACCACTACAAAACTCATTTCCGCGCCGACCTTGGTTTTAATGTCCTGGTACAAGCCTTGAATAAGGGTGTCGAGGCAAGCGAGGAACAGGTTCGCGGAGAACTCGCCAAGCAAGGCGGCAAGGCAGCCTCCGGAACCGCATATACCTTGCGTCAAATTATTTTCGCGATCCCCCACGACTCGACGGTCGCCTCCTTTACGGAACGCGCCCACGAGGCCGAACAATTGCGCGGGACATTCGCTAATTGCGACAGCGGCATACCGTTGGCCCGCGCGATGAACGACGTCACGGTTCGCGATCCCTTGACCAGAACTTCGGTCGAACTCGGCGAAAGTCTCCGCGAATTGCTCGATAAAACCCCGGAGGGCCATCTCACGGCCCCGCAACGCTCAACCGAGGGCCTTGAGATGATCGCAGTATGCGCCAAAGGCACGGCAAAAGACGATAGCGCGGCCCGCACCGCGATTTCGCAAAAGCTTCTCGCGGCGCATATCGCAGCCGACAGCGAACGCCGCCTCAAGGAATTGCGTGCAAGAGCCGTGGTCGTGCAACATTGACGGCAAAGTCTCGATGGCGCGATCTCCGCGGGTAAACATGCTTCCCCTGGCTTTGACGCAGGGCGATCCTTCGGGCATCGGTCCCGAACTGACGTTAAAAGCCTGGCTCAGTACACACGATCAGCCGAACGCAACGCCATTCTTGGCGGTTACCAACCCGGACCTTCTGGCCGCAACCGCGCGGAACTTAGGCCTCAAGGTTCCCGTCAAGATCGCCGCCGGAGCCGAGGCAGCATTGGTGTTTCGCCACGCCTTGCCGCTTTACGCCTTGAACCATTCCGTTGCCGGAAAGCCGGGCGCGCCGGATGTGCGGGATGCCGCCGGAACCATTGCCTCGATAGAAACTTGCGTGCGTCTCATCCGCGAAGGCGAGGCGTCCGCCATCGTCACCAATCCGGTCGCGAAGGAACAATTCTATCGCGCGGGCTTTCGTCATCCGGGCCATACCGAGTTTCTCGCCGAATTGGCGGAGCGCCATTTTGGCGAACGCGCGCGCCCAATAATGCTGATCTGGTCGCCGCAATTTGCCGTCGTCCCGGCGACAATTCATGTCCCGCTCGCGCGCGTTCCGGCGCTATTGACGCGGGAACTCCTTGTCGAGACGGGTCTTATTGCCGCGCGGGATCTCGCGTCGCGCTTTGGCATAAAAAGCCCGCGCTTGGCGTTCACCGGGCTCAACCCGCATGCGGGCGAGGGCGGCAGCTTGGGCCGCGAGGAGATCGAGGTTATCGCGCCCGCTCTTGCCGCTCTCGCGGCCGCGGGAGTGGCGGTGAGCGGACCTCATGCGGCGGATAGTCTGTTCCGTCCGAGCGCGCGCAAGAACTATGACGCCATTATCGCCATGTACCACGATCAGGCGTTGATTCCGATCAAAACCGTCGCCTTCGAGCGCGCCGTCAATGTCACCTTGGGCCTGCCTTTGATCCGCACCTCGCCGGATCACGGCACAGCCTTCGACATTGCGGGCAAGGGAATAGCCGATCCCGCGAGCCTCATCGCTGCCCTGCGTCTCGCGAGCAAGCTCGCGCGGAGGGCCAGTAGGGCTCGGGGGACATGAGCGCGCGTTCTATTTCCCGCTATAACCCCAAATATGCGAAAATCCGTGCCCCCCTGCATCCCGCCTAGCCGGCGCGATAGCCTTCCGCCGTTGCGCGAGGTGGCCAGCGCGCATGGCCTCTTGGCGAAAAAATCTTTGGGCCAGAATTTTCTGTTCGATCTCAATCTCACCAGCCGCATCGCGCGCGCCGCCGCCCCCCTGGCCGATGCGGCCGTTGTCGAGATCGGCCCAGGTCCCGGCGGGCTCACCCGGGCGCTGCTCGCCGAAGGCGCTCGCAAAGTCGTCGCGATCGAGCGCGACGGGCGCTGCCTCGCGGCGCTGGCGCAGATCGCCGAACATTATCCGGGACGGCTCAATGTCATCGAGGGCGATGCGCTGGAGACTGATTTTGCCGGGCTAATTGGAACCTATAGCCATGCGCGCGTTTGCGCCAACCTGCCCTATAACATCGCGACCCCGCTACTTGTCCGCTGGCTTGAAACCGAGCCCTGGCCGCCTTGGTTTGACCGTCTCGTATTGATGTTTCAACGCGAGGTGGCCGAACGCATCATCGCGGGCCCTCTCGAGCGCGCCGCCTATGGGCGCCTCGCGGTCTTGTCCAATTGGCGCTGCGAAACCCGCATACTTTTCGATATTCCGGCAGCGGCCTTCACGCCGCCTCCAAAAGTCAGATCATCGCTAGTCGAGCTCGTGCCCCGCCCCTCGCCGCTCGCTTGCGACAGAAAACTGCTGGCGGAGGTGACGCGAGCTGCATTTGGTCAAAGGCGCAAGATGCTACGGCAATCGCTGAAATCGCTCGCGGGTGGCGATGCCGCCGGTTTGCTCGCCCGCGCGGACATCGATCCAATGTTGCGGGCAGAAGACGTCGGCATAGAAGGATTTGCTGCATTGGCTCGGGCACTTGGGAGCGAACGGGCCGGTGATCCTGGCAGGAAACCGAATCTCCGCTAACATGTACGGTGCCGCAGAGGTTCAAAAGTGGGCACCCAGGAGGGCGACAAGCTAAGCTGGTTCGCTAGGGCTACAACGGGAAATTGGGGGAGCCGAAGATCGAGTCAACCCGGACGTGGTTTTCGACGTCAAACTCATGGAACCACCGGGCGCTGAAGTCGGCCTCTTGATTTCCGGACTTGAGCGCATAGCCCCGCGTAAAGCCACCCTCGAGTTTCTTGCAAGCGACCGGCTGATTGCCGCTGTTCGGACGAAGACTGCGAATTATCCGAACAACGCCGAGATGTGAGCTCGGGCACCTTGATATAGCCTCTATTTGGCAGGCCCTGACGGAAGGAATACTTTGACCATGCGAATTTCGACGCCGATATTCTCCCTTAGTCCGCCCACGGCCGCGAAATCGTGATAGACGTCACCGGAGATTGCAAAATCCTGCGTAATTGGAACCTGAAACTGGAAATGGCCCCTCAGGAAGTCATCTTTGCTTAAGGGCAAGTCGGCCAGCGGCAGCGAGATGGGTAGCCCTGTTGCCGCAAAGGTGCCGTCTATGGCAGTCTGCTTTCCTTCCCACGATTTCTCTATGCCAATGGCGACGAATTGCAACGGCTTAGGTTCGTAGCGCAGAAACGCTTGGACATTGTAAGACGGGTCTTGGGTTAAATTGTCGTAAGTGAGAACGCTGGGGACTGTTGCGCTTGGTGGGTTTAGCACCATGATCGGACTGTTGCCGCCGGTATGGAATGATGCATGGGCGATTAGATCAAAAAAGACGCCGTTCAAGGGGGGTGAGAGTTTTCCGAGACCTTCGGTGTATCCGACCTGAAGAGCGTCCGTGAATTGACGCGCCGTTGAGACATTGACTGTTGCTTGGTTATCAAAGCTACGGCCTAACGGAAGAAAGAAAAAATTGGTAATACCGAGCCAGCGCTGAACATTTTGATCGGCAATGATGAAATAAGTCAAATGCAAGTCGGGATCAACAAGCCCCCCTGCGACACGATTATTCGTACCTGGAATATTTACGTCCGTCACTGTGGCAAACGGTATATCCCCTTCCATGGCAAAGGGATGCCCCCCGAGCGAAGTCAGATAAGCTAGCCGGGTAAACTCCACCAATATATTCGCGTGTGAATTTGGCAGTTGTTGTCCCGTTGTATCGATGAAGGCATCGCAGCTTACATACCTGAGGTATTGAAGGACGGCGAATGTGCCGGTTGGAAGTGATCCTCCCTCGTAATCGCCCGCATATGTATCGGTAGCTCTGTCGGATCCCGCGAGTGCCGGCGCATTCCCGCCGATGATAATGCCAAAAAGCACCGCCGCCCCTGCTAGAGCGCCAACACCCCAGTGTTTACTCCTCATGACCTCGTCCCGCTTGCGCAGACGATTGGTGCCTGCCTCTCAGCCACGCAACTTCGGCGTCCATCGGCTAATTTCCTTTGAAAACATCGCCAAATGAAACATGTACAGCGCAATTTGCCAGCCCAGGAATGCCAGAAGAGGAATGCGCAGGTCAGAGGCACGCACGAATTTTGCCAGCCGCATCTGCAAAAGACCCCGCGACAATCGCGCAGGGCTGGCTTTTGCCGGCTCGCCCGTGGACGGGCTTCCGGCAAGACAAATCGCGCCGCAGGCTGTCCGCATGGCGGTCCGTGTCGTCATCGGGCTGGACCTCTTGGCGCCGGTCAAGTCGCGCACGTGCCGGGTGAGCTCTGGCGAATGAAGAAATGGCGCAACGCGCAACGCTAATATGTTTTACGCAATTCTTCGAGGCGCTTCGCGCAAGATTTCAACGGCGTCTCAATTATGCCACAGGGCTCCTCGCGAGACTCCGGCCGACGCAACGGCATGATCCATCAGGTTCCCGGCCTTTTGGAAAAATGACGTAAGACCATGAGAGGCGCAACTTGAAGCGATCATGTTTAGGGGCGCGACTGCGCCCGCCTCAGGTCGGGCGGGGTTGCATCCTCCGCGAGCAGCGTTAAGGCTGCGTCCAGGGACATTTCCGTCTGCTCTTGCGAACCGAGCCGCCTGATCGAAACGGTGCGTCCGGCCGTCTCTTTTTTGCCCACGACCAAAAGGACCGGCACCTTGGCCAGCGAATGCTCGCGCACCTTATAATTGATCTTCTCGTTGCGAAGGTCGCCCTCGACGCGAAGCCCGCGTTTCTCCGCCGCCGCGATCACCCCGCGGGCGTAATCGTCGGCATCCTGGGTGATCGTCGCGACGGCGATTTGCAATGGCGATAGCCACAGTGGCAGATGCCCGGCATAATGCTCGATGAGGATGCCGGTGAAACGTTCGAGCGAGCCGAACACGGCGCGATGAATCATAACCGGCGTCGTCTTCTCGCTGTCTGGCCCGATATAGAAAGCGCCGAAGCGGCCGGGCAGGTTGAAATCGATTTGCGTCGTGCCGCACTGCCATTCGCGGCCGATCGCATCGCGCAGGGTGTATTCGAGCTTTGGTCCATAAAACGCCCCTTCGCCCGGATTGACGGCAGTCATGGCGCCGCGTCCCTTGAGCGTCTCCAAAATGCGGAACAAGGCCGCCTCGGCCCGGTCCCAGGCATCGTCCGCGCCGACCCGCTTTTCTGGGCGGGTCGACAATTTGATGAGGATGTCCTCGAATCCGAAATCGCGGTAGATGGAAAGGATGAGGTCGTTGACCTTCAAGCTTTCCTCCATGATCTGATCCTCGGTGCAAAAAATATGCGCGTCGTCCTGGGTGAAGGCGCGCACCCGCATGACGCCATGAATCGCGCCGGAAGGCTCATAGCGATGGACGATGCCGAATTCGGCGATCTTCATCGGCAGATCGCGATAGGATTTGAGTCCGTTCTTAAAAATTTGCACGTGCCCCGGGCAATTCATCGGCTTCAGGGCGAAGACGCGTTCGTCCTCGGTCTTTGTGATGAACATATTCTCGCGAAACGTCTGCCAGTGGCCGGAAGTCTCCCAAAGCGCGCGGTCGAGCACTTGCGGGGTATTGACCTCGATATAACCAAGCTCGCCTTGCCGCCGCCGCATGTAGGAAATCAGCGTTTGAAACAAGGTCCAGCCCTTCGGGTGCCAGAACACCGTGCCAGGACCCTCTTCTTGGAAATGGAACAAATCCATTTCCCGGCCCAGGCGGCGATGATCCCGCCGCTCCGCCTCCTCGAGCTGGGTTAAATAGGCGCTCAATTCCTCTTGCCTTGCAAAAGCTGTCGCGTAGATCCGCTGGAGCATGGGTTTTGTCGAATCGCCGCGCCAATAGGCGCCGGCGACCTTCATCAATTTGAAGGCGTTGCCAATCTTGGCCGTGGAAGTCATGTGGGGCCCGCGGCAGAGATCGAGCCAATCGCCCTGCTTATAAATCTTCAAATCCTCGCCGCCGGGAATCGCGTCGACGAGTTCGACTTTGAACGCCTCGCCATGGGCCGCAAACCATGCCTTGGCTTTTTCCCGGGTCCAGATTTCCTTGGTGAAAGGTTTGTCGCGGGCGATAATTTCGGCCATTTTTTTTTCGATCGCAGGAAAATCTTCCGGCTTAAAAGGCTCGGCGCGATAAAAATCGTAATAAAAGCCGTTCTCGATCACCGGCCCGATCGTGACTTGCGTGCCCGGAAAGAGCGTCTGCACCGCCTCAGCGAGGACATGCGCCGCGTCGTGGCGGATGAGTTCCAGCGCTCTCGGATCGTCGCGGGTAACAAACTCGATGCTCGCGTCGCCAGTTAAGGGATCGGAAAGGTCGCGCAAGGTGCCATCGATCGCCATCGCGACGGAGCGCTTGGCGAGCGATGGCGAAACGCTCTTGGCAATATCGATCCCCCGCACGCCGGGCTCGAAGGGGCGCGAAGCGCCGTCCGGGAATATTATAGAAATCAAAGCTTTCGCTCCTTCTTGCTCACTCGCCGGTACCAATCGGCGTAAACACAATTTGGCAGTTTCGGCGACACCGCCGATTTGTAGCCTCCGGAGTTTATTCTTCAATCGCACCTTCCGCGCAAGCGCGCCACGCCATGCGTTGGAGGCCGCCCGGAGCGTCGCAGCGTCGCGGCACGTTACCGCTACCGTTGCAGGCGCACGAACGCTTTGCCGCCACAGGGATATTTTTTGCAATTTCGACAATCATGTGCTTTACTCTCGACCAAACTACAGCAAAAATTAGGTCGCTTTCGTCGGATATGTGTTGACTGCCGAATTGTCATATTGATACATAACGGATGACGGGCTCTTTCATTTTTATCGAATCCGTTTCCGTTCTGTTTGTCATGCTGGCCGTTTTCGAAGCCGCCTTCCCTTCTTAGCCAATTTGCTCACGATCCAGAAAGGAGCCTCTCGCTAAAAACAGTCGGCACTCGTTATTCATCAAATAACGGTCGATTCGAAACCGTTCCTCGCGCCTGCGGTTCGCCTGGTGCTCTGGCGGTTAAAATCGAAGTCGTCGATCTCAGCGCTACAACGGCCATTGCAGTATTTAGGATTGTTCTAGGGGTTAATATGAATTTTTTCGACATGAATGCGGAGGCCGGCAGTTTGCGCGCCGAGGAGGAGCGCATTCTTGCTTCCTTCACGAGGCGCCTGATCGAGATTGCCACCGCTGCGGCGGCGCGTGGACCGGGCGTTTCGCCGGCC
>DATBQJ010000120.1:0-5824 GCA_036560885.1 Methylocella sp. | reverse complement strand
TTTCGGTATGCGTCGTCCACCACAGTGAAGCGCCTATGAAGGCAACGAAGATCAGGCCGATCATGACGACAGTCATGAGTAAGGCCGACTGCTCGATCCAGGCGATCGTCGGGACACCGAGGGCAAGAATGACCCCGACGGCGCAAATCTGCCACGCCATGGCGTGAACGCCGGCGAGAAACGTGGACAGCGCCAGAATGGTCATCAGCGTCAGCCCAGCGGCGTTGTTGTTCGCGACGCTGCGCACCTGCGGCGAATAGACCATGTTCATCGCGACGAGCACCGCGACCCAATGCAGGGCTTGAGTCACCGCGAGCTTAGCCCGCGCATCGCGGCCTTCGACGTGTCGCCAGCCCGCGATGATGCAAATAAAGGCAAAGAGCGGAACGAGCAGTTCCCAGAACAGCGGCGTCGGCTGGCCAGAGAAGCTGACATAGCCGATCCCGAGGATCGCAGCGGACAGCATCATAATATAGGGCAGGTCCAGCTTCAGGACTTTGAGAAACAGCACCGGGGGCGGTTCGTGCGTGACCACGTCGATGTCGTGCTCGATCGTCTCGATCCAGCCGTGGGGCGCGGTGGAGCCATGGCTTTCCGCGCCCTTGTTGGGTTCTTGATCCGTCGTCATGCGCCGCCTCCCGTCCGATCTTAGTGCCGTTCGCGCCCAATGATCCCTGTATCTGTTCGCAATGTTACGCCGGTTTTCTCTCAAAATCAGCTAATGCAGCAGTGGCCCTGCGAAGCCCTCGAAGGGCCGGCGCGGCTCCAGCCGATCTTCCACCCATTCCTTTTGCGCACGACGACGGTCGAAAAGCCCATTTTCACCTTATATCTCTGGCGCTTCCGCACTATTCATTTTTCTTGCAGACCGTGTGGAAACATCTTTCGCAAGTCGCCGCCTGGCTTATCGCCACGCGCAACGGCGCGTTCCGCGCATTCCTTGCGAAAATCCCGCCTATCGCGACGCGAGGCGGTCAGAGCGTCCCCTCAGGCCCGAATTTGTCGCTATTTGACGCGTATGGCCGCCTTCCTCACGCCCGAACTGCTTCCATCAGACCGTCAATCCCGACGATGTTGAGGGCGCGGCGCAAATTGTACGCGAGCGCCGTCAGGCTGAACTCGCCGCGAACTTTTTCCAGCCCCTTCGTCAGAAACGCTCCCTGGTTCATCCATTGCTTTATCGTGCCGAAGGGATGCTCGACGGTCTCCCGGCGTTTGTCGAGAATATCGGGCCGCGCCTTCAGCCGCGCCGCCACGCGGTCAAGAACCGCTTCGTTTTCCAGCCGCGTGACCTGACGGCGGTCGGCGGTGGTGGTGCAGCGCGGGCGCAGCGGACAGGCCGCGCACGCCGCCGGATTGGTGTAGTGAAACCGTTTCAAATCGCGCAGCGTGCTTTCGTGGTTGCGCGATAGTTCCGCGCCCGCCGGACAAACATACACATCGCGCTCGGCGTCGTAGCGGAACTCATCCTTGCGAAACAGGCCCTTTTTCACCGCCGGGCCACGTTGCGGCTTGGGCACGTAGGGCGTCATGCCCGCCTTCTCGCAGGCCTCGATATCCTCGATCTTGAAATAACCCTTGTCGGCGACGACTGCGATATTTTCGCCATCGAGGATTTCGCGCGCGGGCTCGGCGGTCTCCGTCAAAAGCCCCATATCGACAACCTGATTGCTCACCTGCTGCTCAACAATCATCTTGTTTTTCGCGTCAACGGCGACCTGGATATTGTAGCCGACGCCGACCTTGGTATGCGCCGCCATGGCGCGGCTGTCGGGATCGGTGAGAGATATCTGGCTCTCGCCGCTTTTTTCCAGCTCCGCCAGCAACTCGTCATAACGGCCGCGTTTCTTTTTCAGCGCCTCGATTTTTTCAGCGAGATTCTTGACGCGCGAACCGTCCGTTCCATTCTCCGCGACATCGCCCTCGTCGAGGCGCTTTAGATAAGTGTCGAGGCGCTCGTCCACCGCCTTGATGAATTTCTCCAACGCCCCCTTGGTGAAATTCCTGTCCTTGTTGTTGACAGCTTTGATGCGCGTGCCATCCACAGCCAAAAGCTCGCGCCCGAACAGATTGAGTTCCTTGCACAGCAGGGTGAAGGCACGAAACACTGCGCGGAAAGCCTTGCGATTGTCGCTCCGGAAATCCGCGATGGTCTTGAAATCCGGCTTCAGGGTTCGCATCAGCCAGATGACCTCGATATTGCGATGGCATTCGGCCTCCAGCCGACGGCTCGACCGCACGCGATTGAGATAGCCGTAAATGTAAAGCTTCAGCAGATCGCCCGGCGCGTAGCCTGGGCGTCCGGTCGCCTTTGGCATGACGCGATTGAAGCCAGCGGCCTGGAGATCGAGCCCATCGACGAACTGATTGATGAACCGCGTGGGATTGTCGATGCCGACATAATCGTCCACCGCTTCGGGCAAAAGCAGGAGTTGCGAACGCTCAAATCCGGTGATGTGAGTCATGCGAGATTCTAGTGCGAATCAAACACCAACGGAATCCCGCAACTCGATTTCTCAGGCGAGTTTCCACACGGTCTGCTTAACTTTTGCACATACGCCAATGGCAACTTCGCATTGTCGTCTTCGGTCAGCGCGGCGTAGACGGGGGCGGTCCTTGCTCAGGATCGCGCCGAGCCACTCGAGCGGACGGGTTGGCGTCCACTCTCGCCTCACGGCGACTTCAGCGAGGCAAGGCCGAGCTTCCAGTGCTCACGATAGTCCCGCAGGCAATCAGGCGCATCATCGGGCAACGAATATCCGATTGGCGGGTCGCGGCCCAGCATCGAACTCACGAAGGATGGGTCGGGTTTGTGTCGGATCGCCACGGCGCGTTTAACCAAAGTGCACCGCAGCACGGCATGGACGTGCCAGATATGCTCCAGCCGCAGATTAGAGTCGTCGAGAAGCTTCTTGAGCGACTTTGGATCGCCGGTGGATTTGCCGGCGTTCTTCGCTGCGATCACCGTTTTCAGATCGTCGATGATGAGGGCGTGGCAGTGGTTCGAAACTTCGAGCAGGATGCCGGCGACGGAGGCATCGGGTCTGTCGCCCCCCGCGAGCGTGTAGGTCAGGCAGTCGAGCCTATAGACAGGGGCGATCTTTTCGCCCCTGTCTAGCCCAAAGGGAGCGTCAACGTAATATTCGACCTGCCACGCGAGATTGTTCTGGTTCAGTTCCCATTCGACGGCGACGGAAGAATAGTCATCCCACGCGGCCTTCCAGTCCTTGCCGGCCGCGTTGCTCTCGAGGGCCTGCACCATGTTCAAGAACACGAACCTTCGTTTGGTGACAATTTTGGTGACGTCTTGTTGGGAGGCGAGCGCCTGTTTGGCATCCTCGTCGAGCCGTTTGACGGAGTTCTCATAACTCCAGCTGCGGGTCTGAAACAAGTTCGTCAGGAACCCCCCGACGACGCCGGTGAGGAGGAAACCCACGATGGCGTACAAGAGCTTCTTGAGCAGGGTTTCGCCAGAAGGCGTGGACGGCTCGGGGGAAGCCTTCGCCCGTTCGCCGGTCTCTTCGCTCTCTGTTTGGCCCATGGCGGATAATCCGTTGCGTTCTCGAAAATCGATTGACCACTAAAAAGCCTACGCCGGCAAAGGAGCGCGGGCAAGCGCCCGGTTAGACGTGGAGTATGCCTGCTGGCAGGCTTGCGAGAGAAGAGCCCGTGGAGCGAGCAAAAGATGAGAACGCTGTAGGGCCGGCTGAGAGACCTAGGATGGAGAACGATTTGGCCAAGCGCCCAATGAAGCGGCGCGGGTTAAAATGCCCGTTTTTTCCTTACGTCGCGGGCGTTTCCGCGCTATGCATTTCTCTTGCAGACCGTGTGAAAACTCCTGCTAACCGGATTCCATTTCCGCGTGCGCCACAGTAGAATCGCGGCATGTCGCACATCACCGGCTCCGAACGTTCGCAGCTCCTGCTGTTGCCCGAGGCGATCGACGATTATGTCGCCGCCGACAATCCAGTCCGGTTCATCGACGCCTTCGTCGATGGGCTTGATCTCGCCAAGGCCGGGTTCACGCGCGTCGCGCCGAAAGCGACGGGCCGCCCCGGTTACGCGCCAGGCGACATCCTGAAACTCTACTTCTACGGTTATCTCAATCGCGTGCGATCGAGCCGACGTCTGGAGGCCGAATGCCATCGCAACATCGAGGTCATCTGGCTGTTGCGAACGTTAAAGCCTGACTTCAAGACAATCGCGGATTTCCGCGCCGACAATCGCAAGGCCTTTCGCGCGGTGTTTCGCGCCTTCACCCTGTTTTGCAAGGAGCTCAATCTGTTCGGGCGCGAGCTGTTGGCCGTCGATGGCACGCGGATCAAGGCGGTCAACAACAAGGACAGAAATTTCACCAAGGGGGCGTTGGAGAAATTCATCAAGGCGGTGGACGAGCGGCTGGACGATTATCTGAAGCGCCTCGACGAGGGCGATGTCGCGGAGAATGGAACGCATGGTTCGCGCGTCAAGAATCTCGCTGAGAAAATTGAGGCTCTGAAAGAGAAGCGCGGCCGTTATGGCGAGATGCTGGCGGAGCTGGAAAAGAGCGGCGAGAGCCAGATATCCCTCACCGATCCCGACAGCCGCGCGATGGCGGCACACACAAAAGTCGGCGTCGGCTACAATATCCAGGTCGCCGTTGACGCGAAAAACAAGATGATTGTCGAGCAGGCGGTGAGCAATCAGGTCGTGGACATGGGCCTGCTGACACAAACCGCCGAGGCCGCGCGCGACATCCTTGGCGCGGGAAATATCGATGTCGTCGCCGACAAGGGCTACTTCAAAATCGAGGATATCGAGGCCTGCGAGAAGGCGGGCATGACGCCCTATGTGCCCAAGCCGCAACGCGGGCCCGCCGTGCGCGAGGGGTTTTTCCGCAAGGATGAGTTCCGCTACGACGCCGAGCGCGACGCCTACATTTGTCCAGCGGGTCAGGTTTTGGCGACACGCTATGAAAGCAAGCTGCGTGACCTCAGGAAGTTCGATTATTCCAACCGCCCCGCCTGTCTCGCATGCCCGCTCAAATCACGCTGCACCAAGGAATATCGAAAGGTCTCGCGCCTTGAAAACGAAGCGGTGCTTGACCGAATGGCGGCGCGGCTGAAGGCGAGACCGGAGATTCTCGACCGCCGCCGCGAGGTCGTCGAGCATCCCTTCGGTTCGATCAAGCAATGGATGAACCAGGGCGCGTTTTTGACGAAGGGCCTGGAAAAAGTTCGCGGCGAGTTCAGCCTGACGGCGCTCGCCTATAATTTGCGACGCGCCCTCAACATCGTCGGCATGGAAGGCCTGATGGAAGCCGTTCGGGCTTGAGAGAGGCGGTTATGCGCGTCAAACAGCGACAAATTCGGGTCCGAGGGATCCTCTGAACACCTCTGGCGTCGCGATAGGCGGGATTTTCACCAGAATTGTGCGAAGAACGCCGTAGCCCGTAGCGTGAAGCCTGGTGGCGATTTGCGGAAGATCTTTTTTCACACGGTCTGCAAAACTTTCGCATAAAAACCACCCCCTTGGATTCCAAGGGGTTGCGGCATGCAAAAGATACTTGCGGAAGTCCAGCGTCGTTTGGTGCGCGAGCCTTGTCGATCGGAACGTTTCCTCCGGGTCCAAACCGTTCCAAGGCGAGCGCTCGCGGCCTTCCATCTCACGCGCGGGAAGGTTCGGACTTCCCCGTGGCACCCCGGTTCAAAGCCCCGCATGTAAATCCAACAAATTCCGCGGCGGGCGGTTCGCGCCCCTAAACCTCGCCCGTACTGGCGTAATTCACCAGCCGCGAGGCGCGGATCAGGATGATCCGCATTTTCTCGGCGGCGCGTTGGCAGGT
>DATBQJ010000119.1:0-5107 GCA_036560885.1 Methylocella sp. | reverse complement strand
AATTGCCGGGGTGGTTTTGAACCGGGTGGCTAGCCAGCGCCATCGCCAGCTCGTGAGCGAAGCCATCGAGGCGGTCGGACTTCCGGTCTTAGGGGCCTTGCCACGCAATGAAAAAATCAATCTGCCGGAGCGCCATCTCGGCCTCGTGCAGGCGGGCGAAACCGCTGGACTCGATGCGGCGCTGGACAGGATAGCGGGGTTTATCGAGGAACATGCCGACAGCCGCGCCATTTTGTCTTGCGCGCGCGCGGCCGCGACATTGGCTTGCGGCGGATCGCCCGCCTTGCCGCCGCCAGCGCAGCGCATCGCGATTGCCCGTGACGAAGCGTTCACGTTTCTTTATCCGCATATTCTGGCGGGCTGGCGAAAGGCGGGCGCGGACATCGCGTTTTTTTCGCCGCTCGCCAATGAGCCACCGCCGGACGATTGCGATATTTGTTGGCTCCCTGGCGGCTACCCCGAACTTCACGCGGGGTCCATCGCCGGGGCGGAGCGCTTCCTTGCCGGTTTACACCAATTCGCGGAAACGCGGCCGGTGCATGGCGAATGCGGCGGCTATATGGTTTTGGGGCAAAGCCTGACCGATCAAGCAGGCCATGCGCATCAAATGGCGGGCCTGCTTGGCGCGTCGTTCAGTTTTGCAAAACGCACGCTCCATCTCGGCTACCGGCAAGCGCGTCTCGCCGAAACCCATCCTTTGGGCACGAAAGGGGCTCTGTTGCGTGGGCATGAGTTTCACTATGCCACAATCGAGACGAAGAGCGAGAGCGACGCGCCTTTCGCCTTTGTCAGGGATGCGCATGGGGCGGCTGGCCAAGCGGAAGGCAACCGGCGCGGCAATGTGTCCGGAAGTTTCTTTCACGTCATCGCGGCAGATGACAGAGATTGGAAGGAGGCTGCTTGCGATGCGGCCCGGCCCCGGGGGTCTATCGTCTCCGGGGCCGCCCGCGTTGAATCTCGGTCTTGAGCGCTTGTCAGGCTGGAAGGACCGCCACGATATCGAGCGTATCGGGATCAATGATCACCAGCTGGTCTTCCACGACGATGTATCTCAAACCGCGATATTGCGGAACGATTTCCACAATCGTTTCGGGAATATCATAAAACGTCACCGTATCGGGCACGCGGGTTCCGACCGAAATCGGGAAATCGACGTGGTCAACGCGGTGAAAATTCCCGCCTATGATTGTATCGTGGATTTTGGTTTTCTGAACCGAAGACAATCCGACGGACCCGACCGATCGTCCGGACCGTCCCTGGGTCTGGTCTTGCATCGCGCCGTGCCGCTCGGAACGCTGCCCATTTTCCTCAACAGCGCCGGACCGTCCCTGGGTCTGGCCTTGCATCGCCCCCCGGTGCTCGGAGCGCTGCTCTTTTTCCTCAACAGCGCCGGACCGTCCCATGGTCTGGCCTTGCATCGCGCCGGGATGCTCGGAGCGCTGCTCTTTTTCCTCAACAGCGCCGGACCGCCCTCGGGTCTGGCCTTGCATCGCGCCGGGCTCGCGTTCGGATGCATTGTTCTGGCTGCCGCTCAGCTCGCGTTGAGAAGAACCTCGGGCTCCGTTTGCCGGTGAGCTTTCCATGCGTTGGGCCATGGCCAGGCTGCCACCCGCAATCAGCGCCGCTCCCGCGATCGTGGTTAACAAACTTGTTCTCATCTTGAACTCTCCTTCGTTGGAAGCGAATTGCCGGTGCTAACTCGACCAACGATGGATTGTTCCCGCTTATCTGAGGATGAAATTGATTCGGCAAGATTGCGGTGCTGCGCCGGGCGCGACGCTCCACAATCGTAACAGCGAGGAAGTGACTGTTCACCGGGACCGAACTGCTGAAACTGCGTTTGGCGATTGAGCTTAAGGACGGGCGGTGGTCTATCCTTAAGCCGCAGCTTTTGGCGCGGCCCAGTTTAAGGCAACGGTCCGTCGTGCCGCGACCATTCCGGCGGCGCAAGTTCGATGGCTCTTGGCGAAGTGGAGCGGCTTAATTTGCCAAGCTTTAGCTTCTCGGTAATCCAAAGTCTGACCGAAGGTGCGGCGAGCGCCAGTCCCACGAAATCGGAAACAAAGCCGGGCAGAATCAACAACACCGCTCCGAGACCGGCCAGCGTGGAGTCTAGAAACGCTTCTCTCGACAAACCTCTCTGTGCGCTTGTTCGCCCCGCCACCGCCTGCCGCAACCGCACAATTGCCGATAGCCCAGCGCGGCGCAACGTGCTAAGACCAGCAAGGCTCGTCAGAATGCACACGAGGATGGCTCCGGCAAAGCCGATCAAGTGAACGACCGTCGCGAAGGCCACGAGTTCCGCCCCGAGCCAAACCGCAAGATAGGTTACGAACAGAGCCGGCAGGCGCACGAGAGGTTGACGCATCATGGTGCCGTTCGATCGAAGGCGAAGCATAAAGGCCCCGTGAAGTCTGGACTTTGGTTTTAATCTCCCCAAATACACAATAGCATGAAATCACAATCAAGGCCAAACAGGCTCCAGCACTGACATCAGGCACTTCGATGCAGGACTCTTTCGATATGACGACGATTGTTTTCGCGCTTCTCGCCGCTTTCGTGGTGTGGAAGTTGCGCTCTGTCCTCGGCACCCGCAATGGCGCCGAAAAACCGCCCGTGAATCCATTCGTGGGCCGTGCGCCTGGCCGCTTTTTGGAGGGGCGGCGCGACAATACAGTCAACGGCAATTCTGGGCATCGTGTCATCCCTCTGCCTGGAGCGGCCGAGCCTCCGGTTGCGGTTGTGACGGCCAACGACGACAGATGGAAACCTTATGCCGAATCCGGCTCGAAGGCATGGGCGGGACTAGACGCCATCGCAGCCGCCGATCCAACCTTTGCCATCAAGCCTTTTACCGATGGCGCCAAATCCGCCTATGAGATGATTGTCACGGCCTTCGCCGAAGGGAACCGCGAAGTGTTGCGAAACCTTTTATCCCCCGAGGTTTTCGCGAGCTTTGCCGCTGCTCTCGCCGAACGCGAGAAGCGCGGCGAGAAGGTTACAACGACATTCGTTTCGATCGACAAGGTCATGATCGACGATGCCGTGCTGAATGGGCGGACTGCCGAAATCAAAATCCATTTCACCGCCCAGATGATCACCGCGACACGCGACGAGGCCGGGACGGTGATCGATGGAAGCGCAGACAAAGTCGTGCAAATCGACGACATTTGGACGTTCGCCCGGGACACTCGTTCCCGCGATCCGAACTGGAAACTCGCCGCGACCGAAACTGCGCAGTAATTTCGCGGAACTCGACACCCGATAGTCTATCCGCTCGAGGCCGCGCGGAACCGGTCAGTTCTCTGCGGCGTTATTGCGAGTCATCGCCCGCTCGATCATGACCTGACGGCGGCGCGGCGGGTGCCGTGTCCCAGCCGGATTTGATAGTTTGGCGGGAGCAGCCAGAGGGATGGGCGGTGCGATGATGAGCCAATTCGCATCTTTGGTGAGCCACACCCGCTCTCGCATGTGAAATCAAAAGGAGATGATATTATGACGCAACGAAGGCTGAATCCGTTCGCCGTCGCTCCTGATGGCTATGCCACTCTGCGCGCTGTTGAGAATTATCTGCAGACCTGCGGTCTCGACCAAAAGCTCATTGCACTCATGAGGACGCGCGTTTCGCAGATCAACGGCTACGCCTACTGCCTCCACATGCATACCGAGGAAGCGCGGAAACTTGGCGAGTCGGACATGCGGCTGCATCTGCTCAATGCCTGGCGCGAGTCCAACCTCTATTCGGAGCGGGAGCGGGCGGCCCTGGCCTGGGCGGAGTCGCTGACGAACATCGCAGTCACCCACGCGCCCCACGACGTTTATGACGAGGTGCGGCGTCAGTTTTCGGAGAAGGAATTGGCGGATTTATCGATCGTGATTGCCATGATCAACGCCTGGAACCGCCTGGCGATCGGTTCGCGGTCAGTCCATCCGGCGGATCTCGCGAAGGCGGCATGACTAGGATTTGGGCCAACCTCGGGGTGAGACTCATTTGCAGAACGGGCAAAGTTTCGGCGGCGTGGTGTTCTCGATCGCGTTCGCCGGGGTGTGCTATTACATCCAATGACCATCGAGAGTTATGATCGCAGCGTTGCCGCCCAACACCTGATGGTCCCATGCGCTTGTTTTTAACGCATGTTCTTTACCGAAGAGTCGGCAACTCTCCGGGATAATGCGCTTGGTTTCGCCAATGGGTACGCAAGACCGGCGCGAATTGCGGTTTAGCTGCCTATCTTTTGCGGATCTCGAAGATTTCGGGCAGGACGATCATCTCGAGGCGTTTCAAGTTTTCGCACGATCCTGCGCCTCCATCGACGCGAAACAAAGCCCCTTGCGAAAAGGCGCCCCCGCCACCGCCGCACTTAGAGCTGTAGCGCATGAGGCGCTCCGCCAAGAAGTGCACGAGCCCGCGCAAGCGAGGCGGTTTTTCGAACGCCATTTTCAGCCCTGCCGCGTGTCCGCATGCGCGGGGGCGAGAACTGCAGGTTTTCTAACCGGCTATTACGAACCAATTGTTGATGGATCGCTCGCGCGCTCGCGCGACTTCCCGGCGCCGGTGTTCGGCAGGCCAAACAATCTCAATGCCCTCGCGCCCTATCCGGACCGCGCCGCGATCGAGTCTGGAGCCATTGAACGCCACGCGCCGGTGATCGTCTGGTTGCGCGACCGGGTCGAGGTATTTCTTGCCCAGGTGCAGGGCTCGGCGCGCGTCCGTCTCGCGGATGGCAGTTATCGAAGGCTTCGCTATGCCGGACGCAACGGTCATCCCTATACCTCGATCGGCCGCATTCTCATCGAGTCCGGCGAAATACCCGAAGCCGATATGTCGCTCGCCGCGCTTAAGCAATGGATTCGCGCGCACGGCCAAAATCCCGGCGACGCGGGCACATTATTGATGCATCGCAACAAATCCTATGTTTTTTTCTCTTTCGGCGAGGAATGCGAGCCGGCCTGTGGCCCTATCGGGGGGCAAGGGATAAGCTTGACGGCATTGCGGTCGATCGCCGTCGACCGCGCGATCTGGAGTTACGGATTGCCTTTCTGGATTGCCGCCGATCTGCCTTGGCGCGGCTCAACCTCCTCGCCGTTCCGGCGTCTCATGATTGCG
>DATBQJ010000118.1:0-5150 GCA_036560885.1 Methylocella sp. | reverse complement strand
GGCTTTCCGAGGGAAGCCCTCATCGTCTCGCGCCGGGCCTCTATCGGATCGAGTCCCGCCTTGACGGCTTTTGCGCGCCTCGAAAGCCAAAATGCGGGCCTCGGCGAGCGACACGGTGTCGGCCGATCCGAGCCCCGCCTCGGTCACGCGCTTCGTGCTCGGCGAGGTGAAGCGGAAAACCCATTGCCCGGCACCGGACGGCCGCACGACGAGATAGAGCCCGCCCCCGTCGCCATGCCTGCCGGGCTTCGCCGTCGCCACGGTCCTCGCCGTCAACTTATTGCTTTTCCTAAGCAACGTTTTTCGTCCGCCAAGTAAGATAATCTTACATCGCATCTTACAATAGGACGCGGATCGTGGCAAACGATTTCGGACATGAACGGACAGCTCAACCGTCAATATACTGATTTATTTTGATCTATTAGGACACTTCCGGCCTTCGCCGGACCCTAGTAAGACGGACACTCCTTCCGCCAGACTATCGTTTCCAGCCGTCCACAGCTGTCTGAGAATCCCCTGAAAATCAAGTGTGTGACGAATTTTCCGTCTATTCACGTTCGCATTTGTTCGCTATAATCCACATTGCGAATGTGGGCCGAAATAGGGGCCGAAGCTAGACGGATTTTCGCGAATGATCGAGAAGCGACTATCAGTGCGTGCCGTGGCGACGCTTAAAAAACCCGGCCGTCACCGCTATGGCGGCGAATATGCCTTTCAATAGATAAGAATGGGCGAAAACGCTGGACTTTCATGTTTCGGCGTCATGGGCGAACGCAAGAGATCGGCCTTGGTTCTGCGCGGACTGTAGGTCTTGGGCGTGCGCGGGAACTTGCGGCGGAATGCCGGGATGATCTTGCCCGTGGCATGAACCCGCTGGAACGGCGCGAAGCCGAGCGGCGGGCACGCGATGGCCGGAAGACGTTTGGCGCGTGCGCCGATGCTTTGCTTGCCTCAAAGGAGAGTAGCTGGCGCAACCCCAAACACCGGGCACAATGGCGAATGACACTCACGGAATACGCCGCGCCCTTGCGCGCCATGGCAATTGATGAAGTGGACACCGAAGCGGTGCTTTCTGTCTTGCAACCGCTGTGGCAGGCAAAGTCTGAAACAGCTTCCCGCCTTCGTGGAAGGATCGAGGCCGTGATCGACAGCGCGCGCGTTGCCGGCCATATTGACGTACGCCAGCCTAATCCCGCGCGCTGGGGAGGACAACTGCAGCTGATACTGCCAAAGCCCGCGAAGCTGACACGTGGCCATCATGCGGCGATGCCCTATGCCGAGGTTCCCGCTTTCATGGCGGGGCTTGCAGGGCAGGAATCAATTTCCGCACTGGCGTTGCGATTTTTAATAATGACGGCGGCGAGGACGGGCGAAGTCATTGGCGCGCAATGGTACGAATTCGATCTTGAAAGCAAGCTATGGATTATCCCGGCTTCCCGCATGAAGGCAGGGCGCGAATATCGCGTGCCGTTGTCCGAAACCGCGTTAACGATTGCCGAAAAGCTTGCTGGCGCGCGCCAAGGCGAGTTTGTTTTCCCTGGACAGAAACGCGCGAAGCCATTGTCAAACATGGCACTTGAAGCGCTCTTGCGTCGGATGAATGTTGATACCACGGTTCACGGCTTCTGCTCGGCATTCCGGGTCTGGGCAGGCGACAAAACTTCGTTTCCGAGGGAACTTGCCGAGGCGGCCTTGTCGCACGTCATCGGCGACAAGAGCGAACAAGCCTATAGGCGGGGCGATGCGCTGGACAAGCGCCGCAAGCTTATGGACGCCTGGGCTTCCTATTTGGCCGCGCGCAACCGCAAGACAACATCGTCTCGCTTGCGAGGGCCGCCGGGTGACATTTCATATGTCAAGATCGCCTACCCGAGGAACTGCCAAAATTATCAAAAGGCAGAGCTTTTGTTAAAACATGTGTGCTAATTCATAAATATCCGTCATTATTCACCTACATTCATTATATGAAATTATATGAATATGACTCGCCCTCAACTAATGCGAGTCAACATCATGCCTGTTGTGCGATTCCAATTTCCCCCCGACCACCCGCAATTCCTTCCACCCGCTCACCTGCGCCTCTATGCGCTGTTGATGTTCCCGGAGGACATTGAAAAGCAACGCAAATATTTCGAGGCTGTGGTCCTAGAATTGAGCGATACGCAAGATCGGCGCATTGCGGAATTCTTGCCCTTCATACAAAAGCAGATGCTAAACAAGGCTGTAAGGCCATTGGGTGGAAACGGGCCGGAGATTCATCCGCTATGGGTGAGCGCCATGAACTTGCATGGTGTCATTTACGCAAATGCGCACGACATCCCAATTGGCGTTCTTCGAATCCGCGAGGTGCTCTCAAAGATGCTCGTAGCGAATAGGATCAGAGCGGACGAAAAAACCTTGCAGCGTATTTGGAATAGACGGCGCGACGTGGCGCACCTTGATGCGGCCTACTATTTTTGTCGGGTGTTCCTGAAGTTCGGCGGGCCAGCGTTCCTCGGTGAAACAGTAGAGCAATTCCAGTTCATGCTCACCCTCGCCCACGAGCTCGGCGAGGCGGGTTGCTCTATTGTGCCTAAGGGTGCGCGTGAGCCGTTGCTTTTGAAAGCCTCCATCTGGCAGATTCCCCCTGAGATGCTCTGTCGGTGGGAACTATATTCCGTGCCGGAAGTCCACGCCGCAAACTGCGCAGCGGCGGAGTTTCTGCGCCGCCACGCGCCAAGGGCGTCATAGGGGGCCTCGAAAAATAGAAAGCTTTCCGGCCGAACCGCTGTGGCACTGAAAATTTTCGAATAGGCTTTTTGACCTTTTAAAGACGGTGTCTCGAAACCGGGCAACGACGGATAGTGTGAACAAATAAGCGTCCAAACTATGGACAAATCACTTGTCTTCTGTTGCTGTGCCATTCTTTGCTTAAGTCCCAGTGCATCCGAACCAACGAGGATGCACCATGCATAACAAAATTCCCTTCGAAAACCGGCTCGCCATCAGCATCGACGAAGCGGTCAAGGTGAGCGGCCTTGGCCGTTCATCCGTCTACCAGTTGATGAACTCAGGAGAGATTGAAACCGCGAAGATCGGCAAACGCCGGCTCGTTCTTGTCGCCAGCCTGAAAAAGCTCATCGAAGGTGCGAGGGCCGCGAAAAGATGACGGCCTTTCGAAAAGAACGTCCGGCGATTGATGAATGGCAAGACATAGCGGCGTTGCGCAAGGCGGCGGTAGGGCTCGCTGAGGCGTATGAGCCAAGCCCAACGGAAGTCGGGCAGGAATGGCCCGAGCCGAAGCCCTTGCCCGATGGCTTGTTGCCGGTGGCCGCATTCGATCCGGCATTCCTGCCCGAGGCTATTGCGCCTTGGGTAATGGACATTTCGGACAGGATGCAATGCCCGCCGGACTTCGTCGCTATTCCCGCGATGGTGGCCCTCGGCTCTGCCATCGGCCACAAAGTTGCCGTCCGTCCGCAACGGAAAACCGACTGGTACGAGGTTGCGAACCTTTGGGGCTGCATTGTCGGGCGCCCTGGCGCGATGAAGTCGCCCGCGATGGATGAAGCCTTGAAGCCGCTGTATCGCCTTGACGCCGAGGCCCGCAAGGCAAATGAGGCGGCGGCAAAGGATTACGAAGCGCGCGTGGAATTTCGTAAGCTGCAAAAGGAAGATGCCCAAAAAAAGACCCGGAATGGACTCACGAACGGAACGGCGTCCGCCGCCGCGCTGATTATCGAAGAGCCCGACGAACCAAAGGCGCTCCGCTATGTTGTCAACGACGCGACCTATGAGGCGCTTGGCGTAATCCTGGCCGACAATCCCGACGGGACGCTGGCCTTTCGCGACGAGCTTGTGTCGCTCTTGAAAACCTTGGATCGCGAGGAACACGTCGCGGCGCGCGGGTTTTTCCTGACGGCCTGGAACGGCAAAAGCGGCTACACCTTCGATAGGATCATCCGTGGCAGAACCCATATCGAGGCGGCCTGTTTGAGCCTCTTGGGCTCGACACAACCGGGACGCCTTGCCGAATATCTGCGCCGTGCCATATCCGGCGGTGCGGGCGACGATGGCATGGTTCAGCGGTTCAGCCTGCTAGGCTGGCCGGATCAAAACCCGCATTGGGCAAATACGGATCGCTATCCCGCCAGCGAACCGCGAGAGGCGGCGTGGCGTGTATTTCAGAGATTGGACGAATTGACGCCTGACTCCATCGGTGCGGCAGCCGATGAATTTGGGGCCGTCCCATACCTTCGCTTCGATGCCGGGGCGCAAGCCGTTTTTAACGAGTGGCGGGAGAAGCTCGAAAAACGCCTGCGCTCGGACGATTTAACACCGGCGCTCGAAAGCCACCTTGCCAAATACCGGAAGCTTGTTCCTTCGCTCGCGTTGATAAATCATCTTGCGGACGGGGGTGCGAAGGCGATTACGGGAACCGCGATGCTCCGGGCGCTGGCGTTTGCCGAATACTTGGAAACGCGCGCCAAGAGGGCATATGGCGCGGGTGCAGAGGCCGAGACATCAGCCGCAAAGGCGATCTTGAAGCATATCCGCAAAGGCGATCTTTCAGACGGGTTCACTGGCCGCGATGTTCATCGGCCGCGATGGTCGAACCTGTCGGACCGCGACCATGTGCAAGCCGGGCTGGACCTTCTTTGTGACCTCGATTGGCTCTTTGCCGAAAAGCGCGAAACAGGCGGCCGGCCGACCTTCGTTTATCGCATCAACCCAAGAGGCTCCCAATGACGGGATACCTCGCGAGGTTGAAGGCAAAAATTCAAGAGAAGCCCCTACCTCATGAACTGCCAAAACCGCCAAAAGTCGCTTTTGATAAATTTGGCAGTGAGCAAGGGGAGCATGTTCGCCGAAATCACACCCAGCCCCAAATGCCTTTTGACAGTTTTGGCAGAAGCCAAAGTTCGGGCTTTTCTGAAATCAGGGGCCTGCCCGAATTTCAAGAGCGTATCGGGATGGCGGCTGGAAGCGTGCCGGAAACCTATCTCGAAGGCCGGGTGCCGCTTCAATTGGATCGTGTCCCTGAACGTGGTGTAACTGGCGGTGGGACACCGCATTCGCCGGCGAGGGCCGGACAGGTCAGCTGGCGATTGCCGGGAAGCTGACGGCGGGATCATCGCTCAACGGCGCGATAGTTTCCAGCGTCATGTAGC
>DATBQJ010000117.1:0-8966 GCA_036560885.1 Methylocella sp. | reverse complement strand
TGGCAGCACGACTTGATGGCGTCATACAGCAAGGTCGGCAACGTCCAGGTGGCGCAGGGTGATCTGCCCGGCGCGCTCACCTCCCATCAGGCGGGCCTGGCCATAGCCGAGCGGCTGGCCAAATCCGATCCCGGCAATGCGGGCTGGCAGCGCGATCTTGCTGTGGCCTGGGGCATGGTCGGGATTGTGCAGGAGGCGCAAGGCAACTTACCCGCCGCATTAAAATCTTATCAGGACGGTCTCGTTGTTTTCGAACGCCTTGCGAAATCCGATCCCGGCAATGCTCTCTGGCAGCGCGATCTCTCGGTCAGCTACAACAAGGTTGGAGATATGGGGAAGGATCAAGGCGACCTCTCGGGCGCGCTCAAATCTTATTCCGATAGTCTCGCGATTGCCGAGCGGCTTGCGAAATCCGACCCCGGCAATGCTCTCTGGCAGCGCGATCTCTCGGTGAGCAACGAACGATTGGGAGACATTTATCTTGCGCAAGGAAATCCATCGTCGGCTCTCGAACAATATCGTGCGAGCCTAGACAGAATGGTACCGATTCGGGACCGTGACTCCGGAAATGCTGATTTGCAACGCTTCACAGCGGTTACAATGCGGCTAATCGCGAACGTGTGCCGGCAACAAAACGACAAAACCAACGCGCGTGACTATATGTGTCGAGGCCAGGCGATCATGGCGCGGCTGACAAAACTTTCGCCGGACAATGCCGTATGGGCAAAAGACCTCGCCTGGTTCGACGGGCAGATCGCGGCGCTTGATCAAGAGAATATCGAGGCGCCGCTACCTGGCAAAGGCAAAGGCAAGGCGCGTTGAAAGAGCCCTCACCCGGCCTTCGGCCACCCTCTCCCGCAAGCGGGAGAGGGGATGCGTCCCCGCTTCCGATTCACGGCATTATCTTAATCTTAAACCTAAACCAGCGTTTTTGTGCCCACGCTGCGAAGAACGGGGTAGAGCTTGCGGCTATTCATCCTCCTGCCACGGGCAAGCTTTTGCGTGTGAGTATGGCGGTGGAACAAAAGCGTGCGCTGGAAGTTCTAGGCGTAGAAAGGGCGAACGAATGAGTGGCACAGCAGCGGCCGGCAAGCCACCAAAAAATTGGGAGGGCGAAACTTTGCGGACGTGGCCGCGAACGCGACAGGCGGTATTTGGGACGATGATCATGCCGGAGATTAATCGCTTTCGAGGCGACACCTTGGCGCCGGGGGAAAGCAAATTCGAGAACCCCGAGATCGGGTCCTTCCGGGAGACAGCAGTGCGCGCCCATTTTGGCCGGAAGCTGCAAAAAATATTCCCCTTGCCGTCCGATGAATCGGAGCCGGAAGACGTCCGCATGCTTCTGCAAAAGATCCGAGAGGCGTTCGCCACGCCGCGCATTCCTGGAAACGGGTGAGAGCTTGGGAATCGAGGAATGCACCCGCACGGATAGTGGAGCGCGGGCGTTTTAAGCCTGCAGCAGGCTTATCGCCTCTTCGTGTATGCCGGCGCTGCAAGAGGCGATGACGTCACCGCCTTTTGCCGGGCTGCCGCCGTCCCAGCATGTCACAATTCCGCCGGCACCTTCGATGATCGGCACCAGGGCAACAATATCATAGGCGTTAAGATCTGGTTCGATTACGCAGTCCACATGGCCCGACGCCAGCATCGCGAAAGCATAGCAATCGCCGCCATAGCGCGACAGGCGCGCTCTTGCCTCGATCCGGCGGAATGCCTTGAGTTTTGTGGCGGAGTACAATAGCGGCGATGTCGTCATCAGCGTGGCCTGCTCGAGCGTCTCGCAGCGTCTTGTGGCGAGCCGTCGTTCCGTCATCTTATGATCGCAGCCAGGACCGTGCCAAACCGCGCGCTTCCCATCGCCGGTGAAACGCTCCAGCGTGAAAGGTTGAACCATCATGCCATAGACCGGGAAACCTTTGTACAGAAGCCCGATGAGACACCCCCACACCGGCATGCCGGAGATAAAGCTCTTGGTGCCGTCGATCGGATCGAGCACCCAAACATAGTCCGCTTCGCTTTGCAGCGGACCGAATTCCTCGCCGATGATGCCGTGATGCGGGAACGTCGCCTGGATGAGGCTCCGCATCGCCGCTTCCGCGGCACGGTCCGCCTCCGTCACGGGATCGAACATGCCTCCGGCGTTTTTGTCCTCGGCGCTGAGCGCGGTACGGAAGAACGGCAGAATCGTGTCCGCGGCAATATCCGCAAGCTTCTCGACGAAAGCGGCGAAATCCACGGTTGTCATTGGCTGCCGTTCCGGTCGCCGTCTCCATCAGCCACTGGTTGCCATGCCAGCGGGCTGGCGGCAAGCCAAATTCCGGACCTTGGCCCAGGATTAAACCGGCATGTCCGCGCTAGACTTCTCCCGCGTTCGTGCGGCGATCATGCGCCTCAGTTCGGGCAGGCACGATCCGCAATTTGTGCCGGCCTTGAGCCGCGCGCCGATCGCCTCTGGCGACCATGCGCCATCGGCGATCGCCGCTAGGATGGCCCGCGTTTTCACGCCAAAGCATGCGCAGATCGTGGGACTTGCATCGAAATCGGCGGTCTCGTTTTTGCCTGACAGGAGAAACTGACGCGCCGTCGCGTCGAGCCTCTCCAGCCGCCATGCCTCGACGAGCTTGTTCCAAGGCGGCACCTCCCCCTCCCCCCAGACCAACACCGCATCGAGCCGGCCGCCCAAGACGAGCGCGCCCTGGAACACGCTTGTTGCCGGATCGTTGTAGGTCACCGGTTCGGCTGACCTGGAATGGGCAGCGACAGCCTCGAACAGTGTTGCGGATGGCTCATTTGTCGCAAAACGCGCGGCAAAACCGCCTTCTATTGCGCTCCAAGCAAACACCGTGTCGCCGGGCAGTGGTAAGCGCCCTCGGGCGAGGACAAAACCATGCGCTGCGAAGGAAACCGGCGCGAGTGCCGCCGGAATGCTCTTGGAGTCAGGCTGTCCCGAGTGCTGATCGGTGAAAGAATGAACGAGTGCGCCAATGCGCGCGCGGGCTGAAGTCATATCGTTCCAGTGGATCGGAACGAAAATCCGTCCCCGCACTTGCGCAGCAGTTATGTGGACACGCAGCACCGCGCTCCCATGTACCGTACTCACTTTCGCAAATCCGTCAGTGGCGAGCCCAAGCCTTGTCGCATCGTCCGGGCTGACTTCGACGAAAGGGTCGGGCATGTGGCTGGAAAGCTTTGGCGAGAGGCCGGTCCGGGTCATCGTGTGCCATTGGTCGCGCACCCGCCCGGTGTTCAAGAGGAAAGGAAATGTCTCGTTAGGCGCTTCGGCAAGCACCGGCTCGGGAATGGCCACGAAGCGGGCGCGTCCCGATGGCGTATAAAAGCATCCATCTGCGAACAAGCGTTTCCTGCCGCCGGGGCGGCCCGCAGGCGCAGGCCATTGCACGGGAGCAAGCGAGTCATAGGCCGCTTCGCTTAGTGAGGCGAGGCTACCGATATCGAAATCGCGGGTTCCGTTGTTCTCGAATGCTGAAAGCGCCGCATGTTCGCGGAAAATCGCGGCCGGGCCGGAATAGTCGAAGGCCGCGCCAAAGCCCATCCGCTTGGCCACCTCCGACACGGCCCACCAATCCGGCTTTGCTTCGCCTGCAGCCGGCAGGAACGGGCGCTGGCGCGATATCCGCCGCTCGGAATTTGTGACCGTCCCGTCTTTTTCTCCCCAGGCCCGCGCGGGCAGGAGCACATGCGGGCCGCTGTCGATCGTATCGGTCGCGCGCACAGTGTCAGAGATGACTAAAAGATCGAGCCCGCGCAGCGCGTCGCGCACATGATCCGCTCGCGGCAGGCTCACCGCCGGATTGGTGCCCATGATCCACAACGCCTTGATGTCGCCGCGCGCGACAGCATCGAACATTGCGACGGCCTTGAGACCTTCATGTGTGGCCATTTGCGGCGCACCCCAGAAGCGCCGGACACGGTCGATTTCCTGAGGCGAAAACTCCATGTGAGCGGCAAGCTGATTGGCGAGCCCGCCGACTTCGCGCCCGCCCATCGCATTCGGCTGCCCCGTCAAGGAAAATGGCCCCGCGCCGGGAATGCCGATGCGGCCAGTTGCAAGATGGCAGTTGAGGATCGCATTGACCTTGTCGGTTCCTTGCCAGGATTGGTTGACCCCCTGGCTGTAGAGGGTAACGACCTGCCTTGTTGCTGCCCAGAGATCGAAAAAAGCCGCGATGTCCGAGCTCGGGGCGCCGCACTTGTTGGCGACGGTGGCGACGTCTGGCGCGATTGCGCGTGCCGCAGCAAGCGCCGCCTCGAATCCTTCAGTATGGGCCCCAGTAAAGGCGCGATCGACAAAACCGCTATCGGCGAGGTGCACCAGAAGGCCACAGAACAAAACACCGTCCATGCCGGGCGCAATCGTCAGCGCAAAATCGGCGCTCTCGGTCGTCTCGGTGCCGCGGACATCGATGGTGGCGATGCGCACACCGCGTTGCTCGCGCGCGTGCACCATCCGTTGATAGAGAACCGGATGGCACCAGGCGGCATTCGATCCGGCAAGGACGAGGAGATCCGCCTCGTCGAGATCATCGTAGCAGCCGGGCACGGTGTCCGAGCCGAATGCCCTCTTGTGCCCGGCCACCGACGAGGCCATGCACAGGCGCGAATTGGTGTCGACATTTGCCGAGCCGATGAAGCCTTTCATCAGCTTGTTGGCGACATAGTAGTCTTCGGTGAGCAATTGGCCGGAAAGATAGAAGGCGACTGCATCCGGGCCATGATTTTCCAAGGTCCTCCGCAATCCCTCCGCAATCCGCTGGAGCGCCTGGTCCCATGTCGCGCGTGCTCCGTCCACCATTGGATGCAGGAGCCGCGTTTCGAGGCCCAGGGTCTCGCCAAGCGCAGAGCCCTTGGAACAAAGGCGGCCGAAATTCGCCGGATGGCTCTTGTCGCCAGTGATAGCTGCCCTGCCGGCGCTTCCGGGCGTGGCCACGACGCCGCAGCCAACCCCGCAGTAAGGACAGGTTGTCTGGACCTCCTTCATGGGTCCTGGGTTGAGGAAAACGCGCCGATTCCTAATTTGAACCGGCACCTTGCGTGTGCAACCCTGATCGGGAGCCACAGCCTCGCCGGTGGAAAGATCGACGACCCAATTGTGCAGCGGACAGGTCACATGTTTGCCATGAACGATGCCTTGCGACAAGGGTCCGCCCTTGTGCGGACAGCGGTCTTCCAGCGCGAAGGTTTCGCCGGCGGCGGTCCGGAATACTGCGATGTCGCCCAGCACCGTCGCGACAACGCGCGCGCCTAATTTGGGGATGTCATCGATAGTGCCGACTTCCCGCCAGCAGCTCGGACGATCAAACTCATCCATTTACGAATCAACTTTCGCAAGCGCGCGGAATTCAGCGGGCTGCGCCTCGGCGCTTGCGCGCCCAGCCCACGGATCCTGCTGGAAGAATTGTTGTGAATGCAGGGTTGAGGAAAACCCGCCGATCCCTGATTTGAACCGGCACCTTACGTGTGCAGCCCTGGTCGGGAGCCACAGCTTCGCCGGTCGGGAGGTTGATGACCCAGTTATGCAGCGGGCAGGTCACATAAGTGCCATGGACGATGCCTTGCGACAACGGCCCGCCCTTGTGCGGGCAGCGATCATCAAGCGCAAAGATTTCGTCGTCGGCGGTCCGGAAAACCGCGACATTGCCCCGCGCCGTCGCGACGACGCGCGCGCCCAATTTGGGGATGTCGTCGATAAGGCCGACGTCCCGCCAGCCTCCGAGGCAGTCAGAACCAGACATTTTACGAATCGACCGTTGCAAGCGCGCGGAATTCAGCGGGCTGCGTCTCGCCGCGCGCCCGTTCTTCCCACGGATCCTGCTGGAAAAATTGTTGCGAATAGAGGAATCGGTCCTGAAGCAATTTTCTCCCGGCGGCATCTCGCACGATGCGCCCTTTGACGTAGTCGAGGCCGACACGTTCGATCCAAGGCGCGGTGCGCTCGAGATACCGGGCCTCCTCGCGGTAGAGCTGCAGAAAGGCCGCGCAATATTCGAGCACCTCGGCCTCGGTCGCCACCTTGCACAACAAGTCGGTAGCGCGAACTTTGATGCCGCCGTTGCCCCCGACATGCAGCTCCCAGCCGCTCTCTATGGCAACGACGCCAAAGTCCTTGATGGTGGCTTCGGCGCAATTGCGCGGGCAGCCGGACACCGCCAGCTTGACCTTGTGCGGATGCCATGATCCCCATGTCATCTTCTCAAGCGCGATCCCCATCGCCGTGGAGTCCTGCGTTCCGAACCGGCACCATTCCGAGCCGACGCAGGTTTTCACGGTACGCAACGCCTTGCCATAGGCATGGCCCGAAACGAGGCCCGCTTCATTGAGTTCGCGCCAGACGGCCGGCAATTGGTCTTTGCGGACGCCCAGCATGTCGATGCGTTGTCCTCCGGTGATTTTGACCGTCGGGATTGTGTGCTTATCGACGACATCGGCAATCGCGCGAAGTTCCTTGGCGCTAGTCGTGCCGCCCCACATGCGTGGAATGACCGAGAACGTCCCGTCTTTTTGGATGTTGGCATGTGCCCGCTCGTTGATAAAGCGCGACTGCGCATCGTCCACATATTCGCCAGGCCAAGCGCAGAGCAGATAAAAATTGAGAGCTGGCCGGCAGGAATGGCATCCATCGGGAGTCGACCATGAAAGCGCCGACATGACGCGAGGAATTGTCTTCAGCTCTTGTTCAATGATCTGGCGCCGCACTTCGTCATGAGTATGCTCGGTGCAGCGGCACATTCCCGGCTCTTTGGCCTTGCAGAAAGCATCGCCCAGTGTCGCCGCCAACAGGCCTTCGACCAGCCCGGTGCAGGAACCACACGATGCCGATGCCTTGCTGTGGGCGCGCACCTCGGCGAGCGTGCTTAGACCTTTGTCCAAGATTGTCTGAACGATTGTGCCTTTGCTAACCCCGTTGCAGCCGCAGATTTGATAGTTATCGGGCAGGTCTTCAACGCCGACCGGCTTGATTTTTCCCATTGCGGCGACGATTGCCTGGCCAAACAGTATGGCATCCTTGAAGGCCGCAACGTCCTCCTTGTTTCGCAAGAGTTCGAGATACCAGCCGCTATCGGTCACATCGCCGTATAGCACCACGCCTTCGACCCGCCCCTCGCGCATGACGAGCTTCTTGTAAACTTGACCAGTCGTGTCGTGATAGGTCATCTCGCCACAATCCTCGCCACCACTGAAGTTGCCCGCGGAAAAGAGGTCGACGCCGGTTACCTTCAATTTGGTGGCCAAAACCGAGCCGGTATAGCTGGATTTATGCGCATCTCCCGCGAGGTGGTCGGCACACACTTTGGCCATCTCATACAGGGGCGCGACAAGGCCATAAGTCATGCCACGGTGCTCGGCGCATTCGCCGACTGCGAAAATATCAGGATCGGAGGATCGCATGTCGTCGTGGACCACAATTCCCCGATTGATCTCGAGGTCGGCGGCGCGCGCGAGGTCGGTGTTGGGGCGAATGCCAATTGCCATGACGACGAGATTGCCGGGGACCTCGCGGCCATCAGCCAACCGGACGCCTTCGACTTGCGTGGCGCCAAAGATTTCCTCGGTCTGGCCATTCATGAAGAAATTGATGCCCCGCTCGTCGAGTTCCCTTTGCAGCAACTTGCCAGCCTGGTGATCGAGCTGGCGTTCCATGAGCGTGTCCATAAGGTGCACGACCGCCACGTTCATCCCCCGGCGAAGCAGCCCATTTGCCGCCTCCAGGCCAAGCAGGCCACCGCCGATGACGATCGCCTTCGCGTGCCGTGTCGATGCATCGATCATTTGCTCGATATCGGCAATATCGCGAAAGGTACACACGCCTTGCAGGTTCAGACCTGGAATAGGCGGCACGATGGGGCGTGATCCCGTCGCCACGAGCAGCCGGTCATAGGGTTCCACGCGCCCGTTTTTTGAGGTGACCGTATGCGCGGCTCCACTAATCGAGATTATCGGATCTCCGGTGAAGAGCCGGATTCCGTTTTCCTCGTACCAACTGCGCGAATTGATGACGATCTCGTCGATTTCCTTTTCGCCGGCTAACACCGACGACAAGAGAATCCGGTCATAATTGACGTGTGGTTCGGCTCCGAAAACGGTGATCTCGTAGCGGTCCGGCGTGCGTTTCAACAATTCTTCAACGGCCCGCATGCCAGCCATCCCATTGCCAATCACGACGAGCCGTTCTTTGGGAGGAACGTGAATATTCATTATGAAAGGTTCCTTGCCGTTGGAGAATTAGATGCGCACTTGGTTGCGCCCCAGGCCCGGGCGCCCCTCGTCCGTACCTTACACGCGTGCTTCGGCGAGGCTCTGAGCGCCGCCTAGCTGCCTGTCCCGCAGATAGTACCGCCAGGTAAGCGCCACGCAGGTCACATAGAACGCCAGGAAGACTTCCAAAGCCAGATTGGGACCGCCCGTGGCAGCAATCGAGGCGCCGAAACCGCGCGGAATGAGGTATCCGCCGCAGGCACCGATCGCCGAAGTGAAGCCGAGCACAGCGGCACTTTCGATACCCGCCGCCTTGAGGGCCAGCGCCCGGGCAGCGTCGCCCAAGCCCTTTGCTTCCCTGAGCTTCTCCGCGCGGAAAATCGAGGGGATCATCCGGAAAGTCGAGCCATTGCCGACGCCGGTCGTGATGAAGAGAATAAGGAACATAGCAAGGAAGCCGGCAAAATTCTTGGTCTCGACATAATGCATGACGCCGATGGTAGCGGTGCCCATGACAACGAAGTTCCAGAGGGTCACGCGCGCGCCGCCGATCTTATCGGCAAGCAGGCCGCCGAGCGGACGCGCGATCGAGCCGACCAGCGGTCCCAGGAAGGCAACGCCAACGGTAATCGCCGGAAACTGCGTCTTGAGCAACAGAGGGAACGCGGCCGAATAGCCGATAAACGAGCCGAAGGTCCCGATATAGAGCCAGGACATCACCCAAGTGTGCTTGCGCTTGACGATGATCA
>DATBQJ010000116.1:0-4843 GCA_036560885.1 Methylocella sp. | reverse complement strand
CGGTCCGGCCAGCCGGACCGCGATGTGGCCGAGGGCGCCGATTGCCATCACAAGTATGACGATGGTCCAGATCGCGCGGGGATTGAGAGCAGCAAACGGCCCAATCTGTTGGTCCGGCAGGAGCGGCAGCACGATTAAGGTCGCTGCTGCGAAGATTAGGGCGTCTCTGATCTCATCGTCGCTGAGCACGCTGCGCACAAAGCGGTGGAGCGCGGCTCGCGCGTTAAGCATCATCGCAATGACAACCGCGACGCCCGCGGCATGCTCAGGACGGGTTACCGCAAGTCCGCCGAGCAACGCCGCTGATACGAGCGCGATTTCCGTGGTGAGACCCGGATCGCCATTGGGCCCGCGCCAATAGGCGAGCGCAGTTAGGCCAAATATTCCCGCCGCGACGACCGCAAGTAGAGTCGCGCCGCCAGCGATGACGCTCACCGCTCCAGTGAGCGATGCGAGGGCGAAGGTGCGCAATCCAGCAGCGGAGCGCCGCGGCCCAGTCCCTTTGTGGCGCTCCCGTTCCGCGCCAATCAAAAGGCCAATCCCAAGAGCGGTGAGGAGGCTCCAAACCAAAGCATCAAGCTTGAGCATTTGAACCAAATTGCGAACGGACCCGAATCAACGGTCGACAAACCGGACGATGGCAAATACGGCAGCGATCGTGAGAGTTCCGGCAACCGCTTTTACATCGCGCTGCGGGGCGGCGGTCAAGGCCGGAAGCGCGCGAACGGCTGTGTCCACCGGCGCCATCAGCGACGAAGACGTTAGGCCAGAATTGCGCACTGCCGGTTAACCAAGGACCGTTGCCTAATACGCGCGAGCGTGTTCCGCGAACGTGGAACTTGGTCTCGCGAGATGATAGAAAATCACGCTTCCGTGATCAGCCGAGTCTAAAGCGGGTCTAATACCAACCGCCTTAAGACTTGACCTGTGCCCATTGGCAGGATGTGATCGAGGCGATGGCTGCGTTATCGCCGGTAAAGAAATTCCAGGCCTCGCAGCATATGTCGACGATGTGGTCGTAGTCGTTGTAGACGGTGACTGCGAGTTTGTTCTTTCGCAGCTACTCCCAGATGCTCTAGCGGGCAGGCACTCTCGCGCCATTGCTTCATGCGCCCGGACCGGCTAGTTTCGCTAAAGCTGGAGGTGCTGTCATGAAATCGCTCGTAAATCCTTCTTTTGCCTTGATTGACTCTTCCCGCACGGCGAAGATGTTGCTCCGCGTGCGCGCTTTTGCCGTTATCGCCCTCCTGGGCGTAAGCGTTTCAGGCTGCGGCTACAACACGATCCCCACGCTCGAGGAGCAAGCCAAGGCCAAATGGGCCGACGTGCAGAACCAATATCAGCGGCGGGCCGATCTCATTCCCAATTTGGTCGCCACCGTGCAAGGCTATGCCAAGCAGGAAAAGGATGTGCTGACCGCCGTCGTCGAGGCGCGGGCCAAGGCGACTTCAGTCAAGATCGACGCCTCGCAATTGACCGATCCCGAGAAGGTCAAGCAATTCCAGGAGGCCCAGACGCAATTGTCCGGCGCGCTTGGCCGTCTCCTCGCGGTCAGCGAAAATTACCCCGATTTGAAATCCAATCAAAATTTCCTTGCCTTGCAGTCGCAGCTCGAAGGCACGGAGAACCGCATTTCTGTTGCGCGGCGCGATTATATCGAGGCGGTGCGGGGCTATAATCTCAGCCTCAAGACGTTCCCGAGTCTCATTTGGGCATCGACGTTTTTTCGCGGCAACAAGCCGATGGCCGAGTTCGCCGCCAATGAGGCCGCGCAGACGCCCCCGCAAGTGAAATTTTGACGGCGGGTGTTGTATCCAAGCGGACGACAGGAATGACACCGTTGGCTAGCGCCCGGCAATCCTTTTCCCCGCCCGCGCTTTATCTTGCCGCGGCACTGCTCGCGGTCTTTGCTGTCGTCAATTTGGCGTTGGCCTATACGTTTCCGCCGCTGACCGGCCGCGTCGTCGATTCCGCCAATATCATTCCACCGGCGGTTACCGCCAGGATCACCGAAAAACTCGCCACTCTCGAAGCCAAATCCGGCATTCAACTTGTCGTGGCGACCACAAATTCGCTCGAAGGCGACGACGTCGCGCCTTACGCCAATGCGCTGTTTCGCGCCTGGAAGCTCGGCGAGAAGCAAAAGAACAATGGCGTGCTGCTGCTTGTCGCACCAAACGAGCGCAAAGCGCGGATCGAGGTTGGCTACGGCCTCGAAGGCACGCTGACCGACGCCTTGTCGAAAATCATCATCACCAATGCGATGACGCCACGCTTCAAGGCGGGGGATTTCGGCGGCGGCATCGAGCGCGGCGTCGACGATGTTATTACTGTCTTGACGACGGATTCCTCGGAGTGGGAAAAACGCCCGCAGCTGCGCATCGTCCGCCATGATACGACGCTTGACGACCTTGGTCCTTGGATTGCGCTCGGACTTTTCGTGTTCATCTTCTTTTGGCTGACGCCGCGCGGCCAACGCGGCAATCTGCTCTCCTTCCTGCTCGGCATGCTGATGAACTCCGGCCGGAGCGGCGGATATCGCGGCGGTTCCGGTAATGGCTGGTCCGATGACGGCTGGTCCGGCGGCGGCGGCTTTTCCGGCGGCGGCGGATCGTCGGGCGGCGGCGGCGCCTCGGGGAGTTGGTAATGGCGCGTTTCTCGTACAATGACGAGCTCTCGCAGGAAGTCGAGCGCCGCGTCGGCGCCGCGATCAGGGCGGCAGAAGCAACGACCGCCGGCGAAATCGTCTGCGTGCTCGCGCGCGCGTCCTCCGATTACACGAGTTACGCGACCGCCTCGTCCGCGCTCATCGCCTTGATCGCACCTTGGTTTCTGATTGCACTGACCGATCTTTCCGTGCTCGAGATTTTTTTGGCGCAGATCGTGACGTTCGTGGCGCTGTTTTTAATTCTGTCCGAGTCTCCGCTGAACCGCCTCCTGGTTCCTCGCCGCGCGCTTCGTGTGCACGCCCATCGTTCCGCGATGGAGCAATTCATGATTCGCGGCATGGCCCGCAAGCATAACCGCGCGGGCGTCCTGATCTTCGTCTCGCTCGCCGAACGTTACGCCCGCATCGTCGCCGACGATGGCATCGCTGCAAAAGTTCATCAATCCGTGTGGCAAGATGCGATCGATGCTTTGCTGGAGCGCGCGGGCGCGGGCGAAATCGCGGAGGGTTTTGTCATCGCGGTCGAGAAGTGCGGACGCGTTCTCGCCGAGCATTTTCCGCCCGGAAGCGGCGACCAGGACGAACTGCCAGACCAAATTTATATCATTTGAGCGGGATCTGGGAAAGGCAAGCAGGAATCGCGAAAACTCAACGGCCTCTTCCTGCAAACCCCGGCGGCGCGTGTTCCCAGGGATAGCCTCTCTCGGCCTTGTCATAAGCATAGCGATACAGAGCGCGCATATAGGTCTGATCAAAATCTTCCTTGTGCTCGGCCTGGAAATCGTCGCTGATGTAGGCGAGATTGAAGCGCGCTCCTGCGCGTACTGTGACCAAATACATGCGATAGATATCGCCGATGCCATTGTAGTTGATCATCGTCGAGACAGCCTTCTGGGCAATTGACAGCATTTGTCTCTCGACATCGCTCCATTCTGTCGTCAGGCGCGAATTCCGGATGACGTAAGCGACGACGGTACGCCTGCGATATCCGGCCTTTTCCTGGGCCACGTGAATGTTCACGCTTGGGGGAACGAGAAAAGCCTGACTCACCGCGCCGCCGTCGACATGCATTTCCTGATAGTGGTTTCCATTTGCCTCGACGTCGAACATCACCGGCGGAAAAGCAGCGGGAATCGAAGCCGACGCTAACAAAATATGACGAACGAGATCGAGCGCGCGCGGGTCGCCGCTCGCGGCAATCGCTCCGATATTCCACAGGACCGGCTGCCCCGCGTCGAGATCGGTCGTTTGGATGAAAAGAAGGCGCCCTTTCTCATACTCGGCCGCGATCTTTGCAAGCATGCTGCCGTCGACATAGCGGGAAAGGGTCTCGTAAAGAGGGGTTGTGTCCGCGAGCGCATCCTCGGTGAGCGCTGCGGCGATGAATCGTTTTTCATAGATTTTCGAGGGAGTTATGTTGGTGTAGACATCGGTTAGGGCGCCGTCATACGCTGGCCCGAGGAAGGCAAAAGGCGCGATGAGCGCGCCGGTGCTGACCCCGGTGACTAACTTAAACTTTGGACGATCGCCGTGAGCGGTCCAACCGGCCAGCAACCCAGCGCCGAAGGCCCCATTATCGCCTCCGCCAGAGAGCGACAGAAGATACGCGGGCGGCAAGTTACCGCCGCGGCCGATGCCGAGAGTCCTCGCTTCGCGAATGAGCGCCCGTTCCTGTTCGGCAGAGATCGCCGCCGGTTGATCGACGAAAAGGCGGGCGTTGGGAAGACCGAGAACGGTCACTTCGTGCTTGTCGCCCGGCGGAACCGGTGAGCCGCGATCTAAGCTGGAGCAGGCGGAGACGAGCGAAACGCAAATAGCGAATAGGACGACATGAACGCGGCCTCGCGGCAGTCGGTTCGATCTCCTCGCACTTGGCTCTTGCATACTCTGTAACTACACGCAACCGCGTCTTTGATTGCGGCGACACACGCTTGCACGATTTCGCCATTCTGTTGGCGGTCACGCAGCCCGCCTACGACGGCGCGGATTTACCCACGTCATTCTTTCCGCTGTCAACAAAACAGGCCGGATTGCCGCGGCCAATACGCGATTTGTCGAACGGAGCGACAAATGTGCAACAGCCAGAGCATTTTCGAGCGAAGTGGACACCGGTTCGCGTTAAGAAAATGCGATAAATCAAAAAGCCAGAGCGGCAATTTGCTAGCGCAACTCGTG
>DATBQJ010000115.1:0-5374 GCA_036560885.1 Methylocella sp. | reverse complement strand
TTTGCTTGGCGGCGAACCCGGCATCGGCAAATCGACGCTGCTCATTCAGGCCTGCGCCGCGCTTGCCGCAGCGGGCCGGCGCGTCGTCTATATTTCCGGCGAGGAGGCCGTCGATCAGATACGCCTGCGCGCCCTGCGGCTCGGTCTCGCGGCAGCGCCGGTCGAACTCGCCGCCGAGACCAGCGTCGAGGATATTGTTGCGACCCTCTCCCATGGCAGGCGCCCTTCCCTTGTTGTGATCGATTCCATACAGACGATGTGGACCGAGCTCATCGAATCGACCCCGGGCACGGTTGGCCAGGTGCGTGGCGCGGCACAAGCGCTGATCCGTTTTGCAAAGACAACCGGCGCGGCGGTGATCCTTGTCGGGCATGTTACCAAGGACGGCCAAATCGCCGGTCCCCGCGTCGTCGAACATATGGTCGATGCCGTCGTTTCCTTTGAAGGCGAGGGCGGGCAAAACTTCCGCATCCTCCGCGCGGTAAAAAACCGCTTCGGCCCATCCGGCGAAATCGGCGTCTTCGAAATGACCGGGCGCGGGCTCGCCGAGGTCGCGAACCCTTCCGCGCTGTTTCTGTCGTCGCGCGATGCAACCACACCCGGTGCCGCCGTGTTCGCCGGGATGGAGGGAACGCGGCCGCTGCTCGTCGAAATCCAGGCTCTCGTCGCGCCGAGCCCGCTCGGCACGCCGCGCCGCGCGGTTGTCGGATGGGACAGTGCGCGGCTCGCCATGGTTCTCGCCGTGCTCGAAGCGCACGCTGGCGTCAAGCTCGGGCAATACGACATTTATCTCAATGTCGCGGGGGGGTTGCGGGTCGGCGAACCGGCGGCCGACCTGGCCGCCGCGGCAGCGCTTGTGTCTTCCTTGAGCGGGTTGAGCCTCGCGGCCGATTCGGTGTTCTTTGGCGAGATTGCGCTGTCTGGAGCCATAAGACCCGTCCCGCACAGCCTGGCGCGGCTCAAGGAAGCCGCAAAACTAGGCTTTTGCCGGGCCACGATACCGCAAGGCCCGGCGGAGAACGGCGACGCCCCAACAAGAGAACTCACAGCGCGAAGTTGCGCCCATATTTCAAACCTCGCCGCCGGCATTGCGGCTGGGAACGGAGAGCCGGAGAACGCGATCAAGCCGGCGAAGCGGGGTTGAATGTTTTTGCCGGTTGCGTGGTGCCACGGGCGTATCATGACGGTGCGAGATGAAGAGATTTTACTCGCCGCGCTCCGCACGGCGTTCAAGTTGACAATGATGGCGCTTTCGCTAAAAAGACCGTCATCAATTTTGCCCAAACCCGGCCTCGCAAGGGGGTGGGCCTCCACATTTGAACTCCGCGCATAGGGAATACTCGGTATGTATACTTGCGACAAGCTAAGAATATTGCCGTGGGCGTGGCTGGCAGCAGTGCTGCTCACGGTCAACACGGGAGCGGCCCAGACGCCAGGCAGCGACTACACAATTGCACCGGCAGTCACCCCGGCGGGCGGCGGCACAATCGTTCTCAAATCGGCTTCGGGCGAGGTGATACCGTTCCCTCCTTGGGCGCGTTTTTTCACCCCGCCGTCTGGCCTGGAGCAGAGACCCGGCTACGCTCATACGAACGTCGAAGTGGGGATTCCGCCCAAAGGGGGCCACCCCAAGGTCATGAAGCCACTCATTGTCGGGCCACCCTTTGCCGGCTATCTGATAGAGACCCCGGCCTCGCTCGCCTGCGTTTACAAGCTCGTCACCGTAGCCTCGGGCTGCAACCCCAACGTCGTGAAGACAAACGTCTCGGGTGGTTCGAGAGCGATCGCCATTGTCGATGCCTTTGACTATCCAGATGCAGCGAGCGATCTGGCTGCCTTCGACGCCCAGTTTGGTGTGACTCCGGCAACTTTCACTACCATTTTTGGGACCGGCCCTCCCTCCGCGGGCTGCGTAAACGGAACGCGGCCGCCGACCGCCACCGGCACTGGCTGGGATGTCGAAGAATCCTTGGACATCGAGATGGCGAATGCGATGGCGCCTGACGCCCATATCTACCTCGTCGAAGCTAAATCGAATTCAAACACTGACTTGTTCAACGCTGTCGCGGTCGCAACCAAATGCGTGCAGTTGTCCGGCTCCGGCGAGGTGTCGATGAGCTTTGGCGGTAGCGAATTTGCTGGCGAGACCGCTATCGATTCCACCTTCACTGGCGCCAACGTCGTCTATTTTGCGTCCGCCGGCGATTCGCCGGGAGTGGAATATCCATCGGCGTCCCCGAACGTCATAGGGGTCGGCGGCACGACGATCAGCCGCAACCAAAACACCGGTGCCTTCCAGAGCGAGGTGGTGTGGAACAACAGCCCCGATGACTTCATTTTTGGGTTGACGGCAAGTCCACCAGGCACCGGCGGCGGTCCCAGCGCCTTTGAATCGATTCCCACCTACCAGAGTGTCGTCTCCGCTGTCGTCGGCAGCCACCGCGGCGTGCCCGATCTCGCCGCGGTTGCCGATATTGCTTCCGGGGTTTGGGTCTTCAACACCCCAACATTCGGCGGCTGGAACTTTGTCGGCGGCACCAGCGTTGCGAGCCCGTTGGAAGCGGCCATCGTCAACCGGTCGGGCTTCGTTTGGAAGAACAGCTTCGCCGCGCTGACCAACATTTACGCTCTATCGGGCCTGGGGAAGCTCACCACTTACTTCACCAATGTCAATGGCGGCGTCTGCGGCGCTGGCGCGACTGCGGCCTTTCCCAATGGCTTCGGGGAAGGCATCGATCCTGCATTTAGCGAATCCGCCGCCGGCATAAACTATAATATGTGCACGGGGTGGGGGCTCTCTGCACGGCTCTAAGTGAGAAAATGCGGTGGGCACGGCCGCCGACTTGGCGGCGCCGTTGCGGGCGATAGGGGATGGAAGGGCACTCAATCGAGAAAACCTCGCCTGCGATGCGGAAAAGCTCTCTGCTTCTTCGAGAGCTTGCCGCCGCGGCCTCGCTGGTAAGGAAACATCCTACTTAACTCGCTTGGGGCGCGCGGGATAGCCGAAGTCCGGCCGGGCCATCCACGAGTAGTGCCCCTACGCGCGCCAATACAGCACTGATTGCGGCGCACGATGACAAGAAAGACAACTTCGACGCGATTGCCACGGTGATCTCCTGAAAGCGGCTCCGACCAGCAGAGGAATCGGGAGAAGGCACAAATGCCGATTCCATCGGATGAATTCGCCGGCTAGGAGCCTTGGACTTGCATAACGCGAAACCCAGACCGGCAATGCCACATCAGAAAGCGCCATTGGCGCGCCGTGGCGTCCGCGTCAGAAATTCAGTGTGCGAGATTGATTGCCCGATTGCCCCGGAGGATGGACCTATTGCCCTTGCTTTGTTTCGATTATTAAGAGAAAAGCCATCAGGTCCGGCGACTTTTGCCATCTTCGCGCCCGCCAGCCGCGAACAAACATCGCGCTTTTGGCGGAGAGGCCAAACCAATGCCATCCTATCTCGATCTCGGCTTGATCGCCGTCGTTTTGATTTCCGCGTTTCTGGCGATGTTGCGCGGTTTTACCCGCGAAGTTCTGGCCATTGCGTCATGGGGCGCCGCGGCGGTGGCCGCCATCTATTTCCACCCGCTGGTTTTGCCCTATGTGAAACCCTATATCGCCAAGGATGTTGTCGCTCTCGCGGTGGCCGCCGCGGCGGTTTTCTTTGCGACCTTGATCGTCGTATGGTTGATCACCATCAAAGTGTCGGATGCGATTCTCGATTCAAAGGTCGGCGCGCTCGACAGGTCGCTTGGTTTTCTGTTCGGCGCGGTTCGCGGCCTGCTCCTGTGCGTCATCGCTTTCGTGTTCTTCAATTGGCTCGTGCCCGTGCAAACCCAGCCCGGATGGGTCAAAACCGCGCGCATGCGGCCCCTTTTGCAGGCGACCGGCGACCAGCTCATCGCGCTTCTGCCTATGCCAGACGAGGTAGAGGGATTCTTAAACAAACTTAAGAAGCCGAAATCTGCCGGCGCCATTGAGGAGCCCGCGCCCGACACCGATCAGGAACCAAAAAAAGTCGAGACTGGCAAAGGAACGTGAGTGCAGGCGCTAGTGCATTTTTGGCGGCGAGGCCGCCGTCGAATCCTGGGGAAAACCCTCGCCTTTTGACGATGCCCCGGAGCGCCAGCTCGTATAGACTTGATCATTGCAATCCCTTCGAGGCTGACATTCGTCTCGATGTCTATTATGTATGTTTTGCGACATGGATCCCCTTTTGCCGCTCCGGTCAACGAGACGAGAATCCAGATAATGGATCAAAATCCTTAATCTTCGCGCGATTTTGTGGCGCGGGTTTCGCGGATCGCGCCTGAGCTTTGAGGAGCCGCCGATGGGTGAAACGGAGGACGACGGAAAGAGCCTCGACCTCGACGGCGACCGTCTGCGCGAAGAATGCGGGATTTTCGGAATTTTCGGTCATCCCGACGCCGCCGCCATCACCGCTCTTGGACTGCATGCCTTGCAACACCGCGGCCAAGAAGCGGCAGGCATCGTAACATTCGACGGCCACAGATTTAATTCCGAGCGTCGGCCAGGTCTTGTTGGCGATCATTTTTCCAAGGCGTCGACGATCGAACGCCTGCCCGGCGAGTCCGCCATCGGGCATGTGCGCTATTCGACGACAGGCGAGACCATTCTGCGCAATGTCCAGCCGCTTTTCGCCGAACTCAACTCGGGCGGCTTTGCAATCGCCCACAATGGCAATCTCACCAACGGGCTGTCCCTTCGCCGCGATCTTGTGCAAAGCGGCGCGATCTATCAATCGACCTCCGACACCGAGGCGATCCTTCATCTCGTTGCCCGCGGCAGGCGTCCCCACCTCGTCGACCGTTTCATCGAGGCTTTGCGCTCGATCGAGGGCGCATATTCCCTGGCCGCGCTCAGCAACAAAAAGTTGATCGGCGCCCGCGATCCGTTGGGAATCCGGCCGCTCGTGCTTGGCGAACTCGACGGACGTTACATTCTTGCGTCGGAAACCTGCGCCCTCGACATTATCGGCGCGCGTTTCCTGCGCGATATCGCGAATGGCGAAATCGTCGTTATCTCCGCCAAGGGAATTGAGAGCCTGCGGCCGTTTCCGCCGCGGCCCATGCGCCCCTGTATTTTCGAATATATTTACTTCGCCCGGCCCGATTCGATCGTGCACGGAAAGCCCGTATACAATGTGCGCAAGGCAATGGGGGCGGAACTCGCGCGCGAGTCGCCGGTCGAAGCCGATGTCGTCGTGCCGGTCCCCGATTCCGGCGTGCCGGCGGCGCTCGGCTTCGCGCAGCATTCCGGAATTCCATTTGAACTCGGCATTATCCGCAATCATTATGTCGGGCGCACGTTCATTCAGCCTTTCCAATCCGTGCGGGAATTGGGCGTGCGCTTAAA
>DATBQJ010000114.1:0-17895 GCA_036560885.1 Methylocella sp. | reverse complement strand
GGCCGGCGAAACGCCCGGTCCACGCGCCGCCGCAGCGGTGGCAATCTCGATCAGGCGCCTCGTGAAGGAAGCAAGAATGCGCTCCTCCTCGGCGCGCAAACTGCCGGCCTCCGCATTCATGTCGAAAAAATTCATATTAACTCCTAGAACAATCCTAAATACTGCAATGGCCATTGTAGCGCTGAGATCGACGACTTCGATTGATACTCCCAAACTACATCTGTTGCGAGACAATTGTCGTCCAATTGATAATTCTCTGACGAAAGTGTCCCCAACAAAGTTAGCTACATTTCCCCTCAACACCTACAGGAGCCAACGCCAAAAAGTTTCAAGTGCGTCCGAATAAATCGCTTCGCGAAAGGCATTTCGGCTAGCCTGAGCTATGGCATGATCCGTACATACGATAAAACAAAGCTATAGAGATACTGAGCGGGTTAACTTGAAGCCATCGAGTTGAGGAGGATCCGAAGGAAAGGTCTCGAAGCACGAGGGCGACCCACACCTTGGCCGCACTCTTGGAGAGGCCTTTCGGGCCTCTCTGCTGGCGCCGGCTTCCATCGCGTTCGCTTTGCGAACCACTTGGCACGCAACGGAATCTCGGGTTTGCTTTTGCTTAGGGTGAGGGCTTAGGTTCTGTGCACGCTTTTGATACAGCTTCGCAGATCCGGGTTTCCTGATGCCAATGGATTTGCGATCCTAGCTTCTTCGGCGGCGCCCCATTTGCATGCGCGGTCGCATTCCCGACATGATTCACGGCCAAAACGAGAAGGTCATAAAGCCTCAATTCGCAAAATGTAGGCTTGTCGGATTATCAGAGATATCCGATGCATTCGTCCGAGACCTTGATTTGAAGCAAAGCGCGATAGCACGAGACGGCACGCCTCGGGGCTTCTGGCGGCTGCCTGCGCAGCGGCTAAATATCGCCGGGCGCTTATGTCTCATGCTCGCGGGCTGCGTCTTGATCCTTGGCGGCGGCTGCGTGTCGGCCGGCCTAGCGGGGTTGGGCGAGCCCGCCGCGGAACCTCGTTCCGTCCCGATCTTTGTCGTCTCGACCCGCAAAGGTGAAAGCGGTGCGGCAGGTGAAGCTGCTATCGAGAACGGGGCGCGGTTCTCACTGCAAATGATCAGCATGCCGCCGGTCCATGAGCCGGGCAAGGTGGAGCGGCCCGCTTTCGGTTCGGAAGATCCGCAAAAACATTTTACTGTGAGGAGCCGGCGTGGCCTCGACGAGACCGCTTTTTTCACCGAGCTCGCTAGCCATATTTCCGGCCGCATCGGATCGAACCGCGACGTTCTGCTCTATGTTCACGGTTTTAACACGAGCTACGATGAGGCGCGTTTCCGCCTCGCACAAATCGTGGGCGACGCGCGCTTCGGTGGTGTCGCGGTGCTCTATACATGGCCTGCCGCCGGCAGCCTCCTCGACTATGGCGCGGCCAAGGAAAGCGCGACCATTGCCCGCGATGCCTTGAGCAGACTCATTCACCGGCTTTCCGAAGTTCCGGACGTAGGCCGCGTGCACGTTCTCGCGCATTCGATGGGCGCCTGGCTCGCTATGGAAGCGTTGCGGGAAAATGCGATTTCTGGCAGCCCGGATCTCAACGGCAAGCTTGGCGACGTGATGCTCGCCGCGCCCGACATCGACTTAAACGTATTCCGCGGGCAATTGGCGCGGCTCGATCCGTCGCATGTGTTCGTCCTCGTTGCCTCGAACGACAGAGCGCTTTCGCTGTCGCGCACGCTCGCGGGCGACCGGCCGCGTCTTGGCGCGCTCGACCCCAATGATCCCAGGGATCGCGCGGCGCTCGAAGACCTTGGCGTCAAGGCCTACGATCTGTCGCACGAGTCTACCGGCCTGATCGGGCATGGCACTTTTGCCGACGCACCTCTCGCCGTGCGAACTATTGGCGCGCAGATCACCGGACAAACGCCGCAGGAAGCCAATATCCAGGCCGTACTCGGCGAAAAGCCAGTCGATTCAAGAATTATCGCCGTCCCACTCGCGCCCTTAGCCGGGCCATCCAGCCCCGAGACGAATCCGTCCCCGGGCACGGTTTCGTCACGCTAACTTGGCGGCCACGCAGGAGCTGCGACCCGCTGCATTGGGCTTGACGCGGCCGGAGCGGCGGGACTAACCCAGGCAGACCCTGCCGAAGCCGTCGCAACCGCCTCATGCCAGAGCTTTCCCCGGACGACTCCAAACGACTCGCCGCTGCAAAGGCGCTAGAGCTCATTACCCCTGGGATGCGTCTCGGGCTCGGGACCGGCACGACGGCGGCAATTTTCGTCGAACTGCTTGCAGGCCAAGTTGCCGGAGGCTTGAACGTAATCTGCGTGCCGACCTCCGAGCGCACCCGCACTCTGGCCGAACTTCATGCCATTCCGGTGGCCTCGATCGATGATTTGCCCGAGCTCGATCTGACTGTCGATGGCGCCGACGAATTCGACCCAAAATTGCGTCTCATCAAGGGCGGCGGCGGCGCGCTCTTGCGCGAAAAAATCATTGCCGTGGCATCGAAGCGCATGGTCGTGATCGCCGATTCATCGAAGTCCGTGGCGGTTCTCGGCAAATTCCCGCTGCCGGTCGAAGTCAATGTGTTCGGCCTCGCAGTGACAAGGCGCATGATTCTGGCCGCCGCACGGGCCTGTGGCTGCGAAGGCGAAGTCCGCCTGCGGAAAACTCCCGGCGGCCAGGCTTTCGTCAGTGACAATGCACACTATATCGTGGATTGCTTCTTCGGTGCCATTGCCGATCCGGACCACCTGGCGGACCGGCTCGCCGCGATTCCGGGCGTCGTCGAACATGGGCTCTTCATCGGAATTGCCAAGGCGGTAATCAGCGCTGGTCCGGCGGGTATCGACATTCTTGGCCAACTCGATTGACGCTGATCGGGCGGTCCTGCATCTTGCGGCATGGTTTGAGGAGGTTTTTGCTTGCGTACAACTCTTGAAAAACACGCGATGAATTTGGTTTTTTGCCTTGCGTTCCTGCTTGGTCCCTTGGTTGCCGCGAGCGGAAGCAGGGCCCAGCAAGCCGCGCCCGCCACCCCGCCGGACCAAACGGCGCCCGCGCCCAGCCCGTCACATTTAGCCGCCGCCCGCGCGCTCGTAGTTGCCAACGGAATGTCGCGCTCCTTTAGCATCGTCATTCCCCAATTCATGGATCAGATCGGCTCGTCTCTGACCGAGACGCGGCCGGAACTCAGGCACGACCTCGACGCCGTGCTGGCCCAGCTCAAGCCCGAATTCGACCATCAAGCGGACGATATGGTCGATATCGCCGCGCAGATTTATGTCAAACAGATGAGCGAGCAGGATTTGAAGGCGGCAGTGGCCTTTTTCGAGAGCACGGCGGGAAAAAAATACGTCGAGACACAACCGGCCTTCCTGACCGAGGTGGTGACCGCGATGCAAGGCTGGCAGGGCAGGATATCGTCCAGCATGATGACCCGGGTGCGCGAGGAAATGAAGAAAAAGGGCCATGATATTTGATAGTCACATGACCCGTTGAAGCCTCCTACTCCAGCCGCACGAGCACGCTGTCCGTCGCACCTCTGGCATCGATGACAGAGACGCGCGTAAAACCCGCGCCGTCGGGTGTCCATGCCGCTTGCCTACGCAGGTCCAGTTCGCCGATTGGCACCCCATTGACGATCCATCGCAGCGGCAAAACTCCGCCTTCGGCTTTCAAACTGAGCCGGGCGCCGGGCGAAGGCAGCGACGACGAGGCAAAGCCGAGATCGACGCTGGCGCCATCAGGCGGGAAAGCGATTTTTAATTGCGCCGTCGCCTCCGCCGCGAGAGTCTTAGGGACGTCCTTGCGCAAATGCCGCAAAGGCGGCGGCAGCGAGGCGGTCCGGCTCGTAAGAATACCGGCGGGCGGCCCAAGGAATTCGTGCCCGGTGCCGAGCCTCGCGAAAGCGTCGAACAAAACCGGCGCGGCGGCTTGGCGTCCGGCGAGGCCGAACACAGCGCCATTGTCAGGCCGGCCGAGCCAGACCGCGATCGTATGGGCCTTGTCGAAGCCGATCGCGAACGCATCGCGGTAGCCGTAGGACGTCCCGGTCTTATAGGCGATGCGCCCGAACGGCGCGTTCAGGGGCGGGGCCACGCCGCGCAGAATGGTGGCGACATACCAGCTGGCGACAGGCTCCGCGATCCGCCGGGTCGCGGCTTCCGCCGTCCCCGCCCGGTCTATTGTTTCGCGCAACCTCGGCACGCTTCCTCCCCGCGCGAGGCCGGCATAGAGCGCCGCGAGATCGCGCAGCGTGATCCCGAGCCCGCCAAGGCCCGCGGCTAGTCCAGGAGCGGTTTCATCCGGGAGCGCGATCCTGGCCCCGGCATTGCGCAGCCGCGCGATGAACTGTTCCGGGCCGATTTCGTCGAGCAATTCGACCGCCGGAAGATTTAGGGACAATTCCAGCGCGCGCCGCGCCGTCACGGTGCCTTGAAAGGAATGGTCGAAATTTTCCGGCGCGTAAGTTCCGTAATGTCTTGGCCGGTCGTCCAAGATTGTATCGGGGTGGGCGATGCCGTTTTCAAAAGCGAGCGCATAGATGAAAGGTTTTAAAGCCGAGCCGGGCGAGCGGATGGCACCGGTCATGTCGATCGCCCCCGCGCGTTCTTGCGAAAAATAATCCGCCGCCCCGACATGCGCGCGAACCTCGCCGCTCGCATTGTCGACGACAAGAATGGCACAAGACAGTTTTGGTCCAAGCGCGGCCGCTGCCTCGCGCGCCAAGACTTCGAGCGAGGCTTGCAGCTTGGCGTCGAGTGTCAGCCGGTGGACGCGCAGCGAAGGCGCGTGCCGGAGCGCGGCCTCGCTGGCATGCGCGGCGAGCATCGGAAACGCCCGGCGTTCGTGCGGGACGGCTTCGCGCTTGGCGGCATCGCGCTCGGCCTTGTTAAGGATGCCCCGCGCGAAAACCCGGTCAAGAACGGCATCGCGAGCAGCCCGCGCGGCAACAGGATAACGATCCGGCCGCCGGGTTTCCGGCGCTTGCGGCAAGGCAACCAGCAATGCCGCTTCGGCAACCGAGAGCCGCTTCGGCTCGCGCCCAAAATAGGCAAGGCTCGCCGCCCTGAGGCCTTCGATATTGCCGCCATAAGGTGCGAGCGCAAGGTAAAGATCGAGGACGCCGGACTTATCCGTCCGCCGTTCGATTTTTACGGCGCGCAGGATTTGCTCGAATTTTGCCGCCACGGATTTTCCGGCTTGGGGCTCGACGAGCCGGGCTACTTGCATCGTCAGCGTGGAGCCGCCGGAAACGATATGGCCATGACTCATCCATTGCAGCGCGGCCCGACCGAGGCTCAGAAAATCTACCCCGTGATGGCTGTAGAAACGGCGGTCCTCATAGGCAATGAGCATCGCGACGAAGCGCGGATCGACATCGCCCGCGTGAACCGGAAGCCGCCAGCGTCCGTCAGGCGTCGTGAAGGCCCGCAAAAGGCGCCCGTTTCGATCGACGACGATGCGCGAGCCTTGGCTTGCGGCGGCAAGATCGGGCTGATTCGCCGAAGGCCGGAAATGAAGCAAGGCCGCGGAAACTGCGAGGCCGGCCACAGCGAATGCAAGAAAGAGCGCTGCGATCGTACCAAAATGTCTCGTGTGAAACATTTTATTTGGGCGGGGCAACATCGATAGCGCCATAAGCGGTACGGCCAAATCGTTCCGGCCGGTACATGTCCTCTATCGTCGCCGGCGGGCTGACATAATGCCCAGGCGTCACCGCGCGGACAATATAGGCGACCGTGAAATTGGCCTTGTCGTGCCCGTCGCGTGCGAAAGCGGCAACGAAACGATCGTCGCGATATTCGGTGTGTGCCGGTTCGACGGTTTTTTTGAGAAACGCCAAGGCGTCCGTCGAGCCGCCCTCGAATAGATCCGGATTGTCGATCTCCAATCCTGAGGGCAAGCGGTCAACGAGAAGCAGCCGCGCGAAGGCGGCCTCATATTCGGTGACCGTCAACGCAACCACAAAGCGGTCGTTCTGTTTGATCGCCGTGGGCTCCATCGGTTTTCCGTCGAGCGTGTAATAGGCGCGCTCGATCCGGTAGCCCTGCTCCGCCGCGGGCTCCGGCGTCAGCGGATTGCCGGAGGTCGTCAAAACGATGCTCACCGGCGCTTGCCCGCTATTGGCAATTGTGGCGGTATTGCCGGCAAGCGCGGGGGCGCGCCAACTCTTGAAGAAGGCGCCCTGCTGGAGCACGCCATCGACCGACAAGGAAATCGTCTTGGATCGATCGGCGAGCGCTTCGGCGGCAAGAACCATGAACGCATTTTCCTGGGTACTGGAAAAGGTAGTTTTCGCGCGCGCGTCTTCCACGACCTTCGAGGCACGCAAAATTTCCGGGGCGGGCATTTGGGTCTCGACAGCAAGCGCGAGAAGCCCGGCGCCGTCGCGCAGACGCGAGCCGTAATCGGGGCTCGCGTAAAGCGGATTGCCGAGCGTGCTCAAGCGCTCCGCTGCTTTTGCGAACACCGCCTCCGCGCGCGTGCGGTCGCCAAGAAGAGCGAGCGCAGCCGCAAGATGGGCGCGGGCAAGCGGAGTCTCGAACGAATTGATCTTGGCGTCGGCCAGATAGCGCAGATCGCCCATGACCTGGCGGCCGTTGCGTGCCAGAACATAGGCAGCATAGGCAATCGGGGCGCCTTGTCCCGCGCCAATATCGCTCGAATTGGCAAGCAGATTGCGCAGCCGCTCCAGGGCAGCGTCGAATGGCTTCCGCGGCACGTCGAACCCATTTTCGCGCGCGCGAGTCAAAAAGTCCGTAACGAACGCATGCAGCCACATGTCATCGGCATCGCCCGCAGACCAAACACCGAAGGCGCCGTTCGAATCCTGGCGCGCCAGCACCCGCTCGATCGCGTCGCGGATGCGCTGATCGGTGTCCGGGTCAATTCCAAGCGCCTCGCTTTTGGCAAGCTTGTTGACATAGAGCAGGGGCAAGGCGCGGCTGACGATTTGTTCGGAACAGCCATAAGGATAGCGATCGAGCGCCTGAAGGAGGGCCGGGACATCTATTCCGGCGAGCGCGGAAACACTGAGCGAAACGGCGCCTGTGCCGGGCACGAAATCGGCGATGAGATCGCTCGAGATCGCAATGCTTTCCCCCGGCGCAAGCGTGCGCACCGAGCGGCGGTAAAGGCTCGACGTTCCGGGCGAGACGTCGAGCGCGAGCGTCTGTGGCGCGACGAGGCCAGGGCCGCTCAACGTGAGGGCGGCGCTTGAGTGGCCAATGCCCGTGGCTTTGACGGGAATCTCCAGCGCCTTGCGTCCCCCGGTGGCGAGTTTGAATTTGCGGTGCAGGGTATCGCTTGCGGCCGAAACGGGGCCGGTTACGTCGAGATCGAGGGCGTAGTCGCCGGGCTTTCCTTCGACATTGTCGATTTGCACGTGAAATTGCGACCGGTCGCCAAGCGACAGAAAGCGCGGTGCCGTCACTTGCGCGACGACTGGATCGCGAACAATCACGTCCGTGCTGGCACTGCCTGCCTTGGTTTTTGTCCAGGCGACTGCCATGACCCGCAAGGTGCCGTTGAAGGCAGGCAGGTCGAAGTCGATCCGCGCCCGGCCGTCCGGACCGGTCTTGACGATTCCCGAAAAGCGGGCGAGGGGCTCTTGCGTCGGCCGTTCGCTGCCAAGCTCCGGGGCCGCGTCGCCGCCGGACCGGATCGCGCCGCGCGAACCCTGCATTCCATCGATCAACAGACCGTAGAGGTCGCGGATTTCCGTGCTCAACTGGCGCTGGCCGAAGAAATAGCCGTGCGGATCGGGCGCTTCATAATGGGTGAGATTGAGGATGCCCGCATCGACCGCCGCGACCGTCACTCGCGCCTCTTCTCCCTTGCCAAGGCCTTTGATTTCGAGCGGGATCGTCAAAGGTCCGCGCGGCCGCGCCTTGGCCGGCGGAGCGAGCCGGACATCGAGCCCATGGGCTTGCGGATCAATCGCAAACCAGGCAAGCCCAATGGCCCTGCCCGGCATCCGATTGGCCGCCTTGTCGAGCGGCCGATAGGCGAGCACCACGGCATAAGCGCCCGCTCCCCAATTGCCCTCGACGGGGATTGCGGCCGTCGTGTCGCCCTCTTTCAGATCGAGCGTGGTCAGAGCGTGCAAGCTCTCGCCGATAATGGCGACCGTCGCGGCGCCGGCGAAGCGCGAGGCGATGCGCAGCCGCATTTCCTCGCCTGGCTTATAATTGGTCTTGTCGAGACTAACATCGAGGAGATCCGGCGTTTGCGTGCTGGCCTCGCCGGACCAGCCGCTCTCGAACGCAAGACTCGTCGGATGGTCCCCCTGGTTGCCGCTTGCAAGATCGAGCCGGTATTGGCCAAGTCCAACGATCGCGGAAATCTTGGCCGGCGCATCGATGCCGAGGTCGATGTTGCCTCCGGCGACGCGTTTCGACGATTTCACCCGCTCGTAGTTCCAGCGCCCGTCGGCCCGGTACCATTGGTAATCGTCGCTCACTCTATAGAGTGACCAAGCTACGCCCTTGCGCGCGGCACGGGTGCCGTCCGCGCCGACGGCAATGACATCGAAGCTCGCCGCCGCGCCTTCGCTCAAAGCCGTGAAATTCTTCTTGACGCCAATGAGGCCGGCCTTTGGCAGGATCGGCAAGACGAGCGAACGTTCGACGGCGCGCCCGCCCGGCTCGCCCGCCCGCAGGATGATCTTTGCCTGAAGTGGGCGTGGCGCAGAGGTCTCGGGAATGGGTACGAGAATTTTTGCCGTGCCTTTCGCATCGGTGACCGCTGCCTCCTCTATTTCCGTGCTGGTTTTGTCGAAAGACTCGTCCTGCAGCCCGGCCGTATAGCCATTGAGCGCGGGCAATGGCGCTTGGCCGGCGGCATCGATCTCGACCTCGCCGGTGATTTCGAGGTTTGCGCCGGGCGCGCCGTAGAGATAACGCGCCTCGGCCGCGATCTCGACCGCCTCGCCGCCCCGCGCCGCCGCCGCTTGCGAGGTCAACGAAAATTCGAGGCGTTCCGGTACGTAATCCTCGACGAGGAAGCTCGTCCGTCCAACGGGAGCAGCTTTGGGATCGGCAAACGCTTCGACGCGCCAAGTTCCCGCCGCGCTGCCGGGGAGCAGCGGCAACGCAAAGCTGCGGCCGCCGTCGCCCTGATCCTCCGTCTGCACCCGCTTATATTCAACGCCGTCGGGGCGTTTGACAACAAGGGTAAGCGGCAAGGCAGGCACGGCGGTGCCTTGTCCATCACGCAGCAGCGCGGCGATGAAAACCGTCTCGCCAGAACGGTAGACCCCGCGCTCGGTATAGACCAAGGCATCGAGCGCGGCTGTCGCGGCGCGGCCTTTGACGCCCCGGTCCGTGAGGTCGAAAGCATTCGCCTCGAGATCGAGGAAACCATAATCGCCCTTGCCGTCTTCGGCGACGGCGAGACCAGGAGCAACCCCTCCAGTCCCGCGCGAAAAACCCGGATCGAAATGAATGTGACCAACATCGTCCGTGCGCTTTGAGATCAAAATCTCATTGTTGCGCGCGACAAGGCGCACCTCGACTCCGGCGGCCGGCAGCGCGCTCGTCAGCGAGCGGACGAACACATGAATGCCGTCCTTGCCGGTTAAAGCGGTGAGGCCCAGGTCGGAGACAATGAACCATTGCGTCGCAATTGTCCCGCCGCCTTCCTCGTCGCTGTCGTTCGCGGCGGATGCATCGCCGGCCGGCTTGGCGGTCATGACATAAACGCCGGGATCGAGTTTTCCGGCCGCCTCCATCACCGGGAAGGCGGTCGTCACTTCGGTATTGAGCTCCGGTGTTGCGTCGAGCGTTCCAGACCAGATTTTCTTGCCATTCGTCTCGATATATTGCTTGGTCCGGTAGGGTGAGAGCTGGGCGAGAAAATCTTCGGATCGCACCGTCGGCACGAGGTTGCGATCGCCGATCCGCACGATGTCCACGGCAATTTTTCTGGTGTTGACGGAGACGACGGGAATACCTTCCTGGCCAACCTGTGGCAGCACGTAATTCTTGCCGGTGAAATGCACCAGCGGCGAACGATCGCGCACGTAGATTTCATAATCCGCCGATTTCAGCAGCGCTTCGCCGGCTGCGGAGGGCAAGCCCTCGCGCAATACGATTTTATAATGTTCGCCGTGCTTCAGCCCCTCGACACAAAGCTGTTGATCCTCGGTCGAAATCGCGGGATTGGCAAAACCCGAAGCGGTTACGAACGGCGCGAAATCGGCGTTGCCCAAGGCAAGCGGTTCGGAAAACTGGAAGCATGCGCGAGGCGATGCAGATTCATTGTCGATCTTGTAGTCGAGTATGCGAAACCCGTGTTTTTCGCGGAGATCCTCATAGATGTTGCGCACCTCGGGGATATCGGCAGCATCGAGGCTCGCGTGGTAAGCATCGAGCGAGGGACGCCACATGCTCCGCTTGGCGTAAATTTCGCCGAGCCAGGCGAGCGCCACCGCTTGCTCCGGCTTGGCGCTGGCCCGCTGATAAGCGAGATAGGCGGCCGCCGTGGCGGTCTCCAGGAGATCATTGTCGTCGTCGGCAGTCGCGAGGGCCGCGCGCGAATACGCGATCCAAGCGCTGGCATCCTTCGGATTGGCCACGACGATCGCGGCGGCAAGATTGAGCGCGGCCTTGAGATCCTTGCGCGCGATGGCTTGCCCCGCGTCCTTGCGCAATTGGGGGAGCGAGCGGGTCGCGAGCGCGCCTAGGTCCTTGCCGATATTTTGTTCCAGCCGGGTCGCGTCGCTTTCGAGCTCCTCGCTCACAAAATTTGGACGCGCGTGTGCCAAGCCCATCCACAAAAAGAGCGTCAAGGCTAGAGTGAGCAGGGCCGATTTGCGCATTTCCGTCCTCGTCCAAGGAGAGACCAGGGAAGAAGCCACGTTATCATAGCCGGTTTCGAATGCCATGTTTAGGATGGACCCTAAAAACGCGACTCGAAAAAGCCCAGTTCGCCGGCGAGAGTGTCCTTGCCGGAGTTTGCGAGCCGTGTGCGGCACAGAAGGCTCCTCGGGTGGATCCGCGCCGCTAGTAAAGTTCGGCTCAAAGCATTCGCTCTATCCAAAATGCCATCGGGGATCTTGCGGCCGGGCTGCACAATGGATTTTCCACGGTAATTATTGTTATCGTGGAATAACCGCAATATAACCATGCCCTTCAAAGGTTCTCTATGATCCGGCCTTCATCTATAATGGCGCGCCGTCTGGAGCTTGCCGGAGCTTTTTCGTGAAACGCACCTTCCCAAACCTAGCCGCCGCCGTGTTTGTTGCGGCGATCGCCCTTACGCTCGCGTCCTGCGGGCGGCGGGGACCGCTCGAACCTCCCCTCGGCGCGGCTGCCTCGAACGCGCCCCTAACCGGCACTCCGGGGGATTACGCAACGCCCGCGAACCCAGGCGAACTGGCGGGGCAAAATACGGCCACCTCCAGCGGCGCGGAAGCACCACCTGCGGCGAAGCAACCGGCGCCGCGCGCGCGTAAACCGTTTCTCCTCGATCCCTTGCTCTGATCCATTCATGCATCATTTCGTAATGGAGAACGGCGTCATGCACGCCGAGGACGTCGATCTCGCAAGGCTCGCGGCGGAAGTCGGCACGCCCTTTTATTGCTATTCCACGGCAACGCTGACACGCCATTACAAGGTATTCGATTCGGCTTTTGCTGGCCTGCCGCATCTCGTTTGCTACGCGGTGAAAGCCAATTCCAACCAGGCCGTTCTCAAAACCTTGGTACGGCTCGGCGCCGGAATGGACGTCGTCTCCGGAGGCGAACTCCGGCGCGCGCTGGCGGCGAGCGCCACCGCGGAAAAAATCACCTTTTCGGGGGTCGGCAAGACGCATACGGAAATGGCGTTTGCGCTCGAACAGGATATTCTCTGCTTCAACGTCGAATCGGAACCAGAGCTCGCCTTACTTTCCGAAGTTGCAGCAAGGCAAAACCGGACGGCCCGCGCGGCGCTCAGGGTCAACCCCGATGTCGACGCCAAAACTCATGCCAAGATTGCCACTGGCAAGGCGGAAAACAAATTCGGTATTCCGATTCGCCGCGCCCGCGAAGTCTATGCCCAAGCGGCAGCCCTGCCGGGGATAAAAATCACCGGAGTCGATATTCATATCGGTTCGCAGATCACGGACCTTGCCCCTTTCGACGATGCGTTCCGCCTGGTCGCCGATTTTGTCCAGGTGCTGCGCGCCGATGGCCACGCGCTTGAGCATATCGATCTCGGCGGCGGTCTCGGCATCCCTTATGCTCACTGGGAGGATCCAGAGAGCTATCACCCGGAGCGCTATGCGGCGATCGTCAAGGCAAGGCTTGCGCCGCTCAACTGCCGCCTGATCTTCGAGCCGGGACGGCTGATCGCGGGCAACGCCGGCGTTCTCGTCACACGCGTCCTCTACGTGAAGCGGGGCGAGACCAAAACCTTCGTTATTGTCGATGCGGCGATGAACGATCTTGTGCGCCCGACGCTTTACGAAGCGCACCATGAGATCCTTCCCGTTCGCGCCAGGCAAGCCAGCCCTGAAATCACTGCCGATATCGTCGGCCCGGTCTGCGAAACCGGCGATTATCTCGCGCTGTCGCGTAAGCTGCCAGGACCTTCGCCGGGTGATCTCCTGGCGATCATGTCGGCCGGCGCTTATGGCGCGGTGCAGGCCGGGACTTATAATTCGCGGCTTCTGGTGCCCGAGGTCCTTGTTAACGGCGGACAGTATGCCATTGTGCGCCAGCGTGGAACTTACGAGGACTTGATCGGCCTCGACAAAATTCCGGCCTGGTTCGGCTAGATATTTCAAGCTCGCCTTTGGCGCTTGGCTGCCATGGGCCCGCCAACGCCGATTCGCTTTTTCGAAGAACGTGGAGATTACGCCGCGTTCAATTTCCTACCACTTCCGCGACGGCATCCGAAAAATATCACCCGACCACCAGATAAGTGCTGAAACCGGCAACAAACAGCACCAGCAAAATCAATGTGATCAGCCCGGCGCGTATTTTGTTCCAGGAGTGCAGCTCAGGGTCATCGAGCAATTGCCCGGTGTGGACGAAGCGCGCGGTTGCGAACACGATAAGTGCGAGGCCGCTGCAGATGAGAGCAACGCCGCCATAGCGATGGAGCGGCCCCAAAAGCCGTTCAAGTGGCAGTCGATGCGCAAGTTCAGTGGAGGCGGAGCTTGCGATGGTAAGAACAAAGAGATTGAATTTCTCGATGATGAATCCAAAGGCAATCACGGCGATTCCGGTGCGCACCCAGGCAAGAAACGTCCGCTCATTGGCCGCATGGTCGGTATAGTCACGAATCATGGCGCTCCTCATGGTGAAGGGTGACAAACGTGAGGGCGCCGCGCGGCCGATGCAGCCAATGTTTTGTCATGCGTCTCTCCTGCCGAACCCTTAAAGAAGGTCCACGGGAACCTTGAGATAAATGACGCCATTGTCTTCGGCGGGCGGAAGCTGTCCAGCGCGCATGTTGACCTGGACAGCGGGAATGATGAGCTTCGGCATTCCGAGCGTGGCGTCGCGCCGCTTGCGCATGGCGACGAAACCCTCTTCGCTTACGCCATCATGGACATGAACATTTGCCGTCCGCTCGGCGCCGACCGTGGTTTCCCACGCGAAGGCGTCCCGCCCCGGCGCCTTGTAGTCGTGACACAGGAAAAGCCTGGTCTCGTCAGGCAGAGACAGTAGACGGCGGATCGAGCGGTAGAGTTGCCGCGCGTCGCCGCCGGGGAAGTCGGCGCGCGCGGTACCATAGTCCGGCATGAACAGCGTATCGCCGGTAAAGACGACGCCGCCGGTCACATAGGCCATGTCCGCCGGTGTGTGGCCAGGAACATGCAGCGCGATTGCCGGAATGCCGCCGATCGAAAAACGGTCGCCGTCGTCGAAGAGCCGATCAAATTCCGAGCCGTCGCGCGCGAACTCGGTCCCGGCGTTGAAGATCTTTCCGAACACCTTCTGGACCGCGACGATCTCGCGCCCAATGGCAAGCTTGCCGCCCAGTTTTTTCTGGATGTATGGGGCCGCCGACAGGTGATCGGCATGCGCGTGCGTTTCGAGAAGCCAATCGATGGTCAGCTTTTCCCGTTCCGCATGGGCAATCATGGCGTCGGCGGACGCGGTCGAGGTCCGGCCCGCGGCGGCGTCAAAGTCAAGCACGCTGTCGATCACCGCGCCGCGCTTGGTCACCGGATCATGGATAACATAGCTCACTGTACCAGACGGCTCGTCAAAAAAGCCCTTCACGGCCATCTTGGCAGCAGTTCCAGCCGACGCGGCGTGAATCTGCTCAATCGCCAGGGCCAGATTTGAATCCAAGGTGAATCACTCCCAAGATTTCGTTTTCACATTTTCGTAAGTCGTGTGATTTGAAATATAGGTTGTCTCATGGGCGTCGATGCGTCACGTTAAAGGATCGCACCTGGGAACACAAACGACTGAAATAGCCCGCATTGCGGCTTGGATTGCGTGAGGAGTATCGAACCGATATTCGGTACCGAACGCGATGTTGCTGCAGCGGTGTCGGCTGTTGTGGCGGAAGAGCCGAAACGGCGGCAAAAGGTGCTTAGAAGTGTTGGCGCGGCAGCCAAGGGATCCTCATGATCACACGGCGCGGTTTATTTGAAGCAGCCGGCGGGGCATTGGCGCTGACGGCCGCGGGTTCTGGTCCGGCGTGGCCGGGCGGCGCCGGAGAGGAGTCCGGCGAGGCTCTCCTATCGCCCTTATTGCCGGCGGGAACGCGGGCGAACGCCGCTCTCGCCACCTTGACCGGCAAAAAGCCGCTGATCAAATTGACCGGCCGACCACCCAATTACGAATCGCCGCTCGCATATTTGCGCACCGCCATTACTCCCAACGACGAATTTTTCGTCCGCTATCATCTCGCGGACATTCCGGAAATCGACGCTGCTACGTGGAAACTGAATTTGGGCGGGGAGGGCGCCAACAGCGATTTGCGAATCGGACTCGACGAATTGAAGAGGCTGCCCGCATTCGAGGTCGCGGCCGTCTGCCAATGTTCCGGAAATCGCCGCGGATTGTTTCAGCCCCATGTCGCCGGTGTACAATGGGGGAATGGCGCGATGGGCTGCGCGCGCTGGAAGGGCGCCAAGCTCAAGGACGTGCTCGACTTGGTTGGGCTCAAAAAGGAGGCGGTCGAAGTGGTGTTCGATGGCGCCGACGGCCCGGTTTTCGACAAAACCCCGGACCTCGTGAAAAGCCTTCCCGTGTGGAAGGCCATCGAGGAAACGACGCTCGTCGCCTATGCGATGAATGGCGAGCCACTGCCGCATTGGAACGGATTTCCGGCGCGGATCGTCGTGCCCGGCTGGACCGCGACCTATTGGGTGAAGCACATTACCAGCATCACGGCCGTGACCAAGCCCTTCGATGGCTTCTGGATGAAGACGGCCTACCGGATTCCGGCCGGGAAATTTCCACTGGTCCAGCGATTTATTTCCCAGGAGACGGCCACGAGCGCCCCGATTACCGAAATCGTCGTGAATTCGCTCATCACCAGCCCAAACGATGGCAGCCGCGTGAAGGCGGGGCGCAAGACGGCGATAAGCGGGTTCGCCTGGGACGGCGGCTACGGCATCGGCTCCGTCGAAATCTCGGCCGACAATGGCAAAAGCTGGACGCAAGCGCTGCTCGGGGAAGATCCAGGCAAATTTGCATTTCGCCCTTGGAGCTATGAGTTTACCCCCGAGCGGCGCGGAAAACTACCGCTCACGGCCCGTGCCACCAACAAACTCGGCCAAACCCAGACCCTGGCGCCGATCCAAAATCCTGCGGGCTATTGTAACAATGCCTCGCAAACCGTGACGCTCGATGTCGCCTGAGGAAAATTCCATGCGGTGGATTGCGATATTTGCCGTGCTGGCCCTTTCCCAGGTTCCGGCCCGTGCCAATGAACGCGCCGTGCATCTCAAGCAGGCGCCGGGGGTGGATGTTGTCGAGGGCCAATGCGGTGCCTGTCACAGCCTCGATTATGTCCCCATGAATTCGCCGTTTCTCGACGCGGCGCATTGGGACAAGGAAGTCAGCAAGATGATCAACGCGTTTGGCGCGCCAATCGATCCGGCAGACGCCAAAACCATCGTGGATTATCTCAAGCAGAATTATGGGGGCTAATACCGAGGCTCGAAAACGCATCCAATCTTTGTTGAGACGGATTATACTTGATTATTGCAAGCCGCAGAAAACGTCTTTGTAACCAAACCATAGGCTTGCCGATGGTTGGATCAGCCTTTCTCTGGTTAGGCAGGCATTGGCAGAAGCAAACAAGCTCAATTTCGAACTAGCCACGTTCACATCCTTGCTCGGTTCCCTTCGACCGCCGCCGCCAGGACTTCATACAGTCTAGCCCCAAGCTCGAACCCGATGGGAGAGCGCTAGTGAATGGCGATTATTTCCGGCTGACCGGCACTACGGCACTCTCGCGAAGACCGTGACCGCCCCGTTTTCCGCGTCCACAAGATCAAACTGGTTGGGCGTAAATTCTCTAAAAGTTGCCGTAAAAACTTTGCCGTTCTTCATGTTGATCAAGACATCTCCCTCGCTCAAAAGCCGAAACGTGCCTGGTTCCATGTAACCTGGTTCCGCAGAACCAATGGAGCTCATGCCAATTGTCTTGTCCGCTCGAAACACGATGTGCCAGGGGCGGCCAGCCGCCCGCCATTCTCCGACGATCGCGGTGATATTCACATCGCCGCCCAACTTAGGGCCGATTAGCAAATCCTTAAACTGTGCGAAGCCAACGATACCAAGGATAAGACCTACGAACACGGCTATTCCGAGCATCTCGGCGCCCGTCGCACCTTGGGTAGTTTTTGGCGGGATGGATGGTGAGTTCATCGCTACCTCGCAAACAATCGAAGCAAGAGAGCGGCGGAAACTACCTGTTTGCTGAGCTCAAGAGGGCCGCAAATCAGCCCGCCATGTTCCCGATAAAGCATTATAATGCACGGCCGAAGTTACGCCAGGGCTAACGCAGCCTCGCAAGTGAAGCCGGAAAAGACGTAAATATAGCCTGATGGCACCATAACCCCGGTGGCGAGCGGCCGTTCCGTGGTCATCTCCAAAAACGGCCGAGTCCCGTCCGGCACGGCCGCCACGCGCCCATTGCATGTGCGCCAGCTTGCGATACGGCAGGCTATTTCTTCTTGCCTCGATCATCCTTCGCCCCCGCCGATTTCGGGGTGAGCCCGAACGGCGCCTGGGCGGCCGGCGCGATCTTGGGCTTATCCTTTTTCGGCTTCTTGGCTTCGCGATTGCTGCGCTGCTGACCTTTTGCCATTCGCATTCCTCCCTTAATGAGACTCGCTGGTGCGAGCCAGGCGTCACCCGCGACGGGCACGCGTTCCCATTCTGCAAACAGTCGCTCGAAGCCGGCGGAAACATCCGCGACGAGCGTCCCACCTCGGATTTTCGGCGGTGGGCTGTCTGCGCAAACAGAATCAAAAGATAACGCGCCTTGGCCAGGCCTTCAATCCAGATGGTGGCGGGCGCGGCGAGAAGCGCCCGCTCCACTTCATTCTGACCTGCCCGCAAAGTATTTTTCGGCACCGCCAACAAGCTTGCCCGTCATGGCACTTCAAAGACGGCCGAGCCGATGTCCCCCAGCAGGGGGCGCCTGAACGCGCCGAGCCGGATTATACACCATCAGCCAGATGAAAACCTGATAGAACACAAATTGTCGGGGTAAGTTGTAGCTTCGAAGCCTCATTCCCTAAATGCCCGGTCGAGGTTCTTGGCGCTCGCAAAAGCCTTTTCCTGCGCCGCGTCGATCCGGGCCGAGGCGACATCGGTGCCGGTGAGATTCGTACCGCCGAAGATCGCGCCGCGAAAATCGGCGCCGCCTGCCTCGGCCTCGGCGAGCGAGGCGCCTGAAAAATTCGCGCCCGGAAAT
>DATBQJ010000113.1:0-24614 GCA_036560885.1 Methylocella sp. | reverse complement strand
GGATGCAAGACTTGGACGACCTCTTTGCGGGCAGCGAGCCAGTGGGCGAGATCGAGCGCTTGACGCTCGGCCTCGCGTAGCCGGAGGTCGAGCGTGCGCAGCCCGCGCAAACTCAAGAAAACATCTTCAGGCCCGGCGCACATCGCAATGGCGTCGAAAGTGGCCCTCAATCTTGCAAACCATTGCGCGTTGGCGGACACGAGCCCGATGAGAAGATCGGAATGGCCCGAAAGATATTTTGTTCCGGCTTCGATCGCCATATCCGCGCCGCGCGCATGAGGCGGAAAGTACAAGGGCGTGGCCCAGGTATTGTCGAGGATCGTGCAAATGCCCTTGGACCGGGCAATAGCGGCGATCGCCGGGACATCGGGGATTTCGAAGCTTTGCGAGCCGGGTGTCTCGAGGAAAATCACGCTTGTGTTCGGCCGGATCAAGGATTCGATCGCGGCGCCGATCGTGGGATCGTAGTAGGTTGTTGCGACGCCCATGCGGGCCAAAATCGTCTCACAGAATATGCGCGACGGCCGATAGACAGCATCCATCACGAGAATATGGTCGCCGGACTTGACGGCGGTAAGAAGAGCGAGTGTGATCGCGGCAAGGCCCGAAGGCGCAAGCACGGTTCCGGCCGCGCCGGTCAGTTCCGTCCACGCGCTTTCCAGCGCCTCCGTTGCCGGCGTTCCCTGGGTGCCGTAGGAGAATCGTGCGTTGCGCGCCAACAAATCGTCGAGTGTCGGAAAAAGCACGGTCGAGCCCCGGTAGACCGGCGTGTTGACGAAGCCATGCTGGTCGCTGGGGCGGCGCCCGGCGTGGACCAGTTTCGTGCGGTTCTTCAAAGGGAGGCGGTCTTGCGGCGTGGTCCCGGCCATGGGTGCGTCCAGTCATATGTGGGCCGCGAACCGGGATTTTGATCCGCGCTTTGGCAAGCCGGGGATTAAACCGCGGTCCGCGCGGATGCAACGTCCCTCACCTGGCCGGTTTCATCCAGCACCGCCCATGCGCAGCGGATGCTCCCGCGCGCGGCCCGGCTTCAGAGGTCCCGAGTTTACGAAGGATCGGCCGGTTCAACGAAGAACAAGATGGCAGTTGAAGCAGGCTAATACTGCTTGACACGCGCCGGTATTCATCCGGTTGGTGGGCGCTTTAGATTCGTCTTCCAGTGCTTTTCTCAAGTCAACCGGCATGCTGCGCGCGCCTTGAGCAACAAGGAATGACGCATTCGGCCCCCGCCATCCGGCCTTTTCTGGCCTGGTTGCCAGCGGTACTGCAAAGCGCCCGCTTCAAGGGTTTGCACATGGCCGCGTTAACGATGTTTCTAATTGCGTCAAGCGATCCATTTTGAATCCTAGCGTTCCGGTTGTAAAGTAACCTTTGGTTAACGGTTCCGCCGGAGCGGCTCCAGTGTGTATTCGCGCAAAGCCTTGGCTCCTCGCGAGAGAGTTTGTGAGAGGCATTCGATGGCAAGTTCCAGGAAAGCACAAGATCCCGCAGCGGCGGCGTTTTTGGCCATCGAAGAAGCGTTGAATCTCGGCGCCGCCGGCCAAGGCAGTGGACCGGCCGAAGCAAATCCCATCGGCACAACCGGCGCGGACAAGGCGAAGGAGCGCATATTCGGTGGGCGCGAAGCCGCACTGCCGCGCCCTGGCACTTCGCGGCCACCGCGCGATGCCGCGGGGACGATGGAGCCACCGCCGGCAGCGACCGGCGATGATCGATTATCCAATGACGCGCGCGCGAACTCCGCCGCGCCAGGCGGGGACGCCTTTGCCCTGGAGCGATCGAGCGGGGCCTCGCCGCCCATGCAACCAGCCAATGACGATCGCCAATCCGCCGGCGAAATACTCCGGGCATTTCAGAGCCGTTCCAACCGGGCTCCAGCGGTCCTTGCCGCGGCCTGCTCCGGATTATGGATTATCCTCACCCTCAGCTACTTTATTGCCAACCGCGCGGTCCTGTTCGATCTCCCGGCGGGGTCTCTGTTGCCGCAAGCCACGCTTTATCTCATGACTATCGCGGGGCCAGTCATCTTTTTTTTGGTAACGGCAATTTTGCTTCGCCGGGGTCAGGAGATGCGGCTTGCGGCCCGTTCAATGACCGAGGTCGCGATCCGCCTGACCGAGCCCGAAACCATTGCCACCGGGCAAATGGTCACGCTTTCCCAAGCTATCCGCCGCGAGGTCGCGTCAATGGGGGACGGTATCGAACGCGCGCTCGCAAGGGCAAGCGAACTCGATACTCTGGTCAGGTCGGAAGTTTCCAATTTGGAGCGATCCTACTCGGACAATGAGCGCCGCGTGCGTTCCCTGGTCGACGAATTAGCCTCCGAGCGGGAATCCATTCTGACCAATGCCGATCGTGTGCGCGGCGCGATCGCGCTCGCGCAAGATAGTCTTTCCCGGGATCTAGCCGGAGCCTCTTCTCGGTTCGCGGAAAGTGTTGGAGAAGCCGCGGGCCGTGTCACCGCCTCGCTCAATTCCAAAGGCGAGGAAATCAAAACGGCCCTCGGCCGCGGGCGGGATGAGCTCGTCGATCAATTGTCGTCGCATGGGAATGATCTCGTCAAGCGGCTGAACCAAACTGGCCAGGACGCGACGACGAGCCTCGTAGGGGCAAGCAATGGCATCGCGCAGACGCTTGCCGATCGCTTGGCGGAAATGGACGACAAGCTTAAGACCGCCAGGGAGACTCTCGCCGCCGATTTGGAAATTCGCAGCAATGCCCTGGCGCAACGCATCGACGCCACCGGCGCGCGGATTGCCGACACTGTGTTTTCGCGCGGCGAAAATCTCGCGGTGCGCTTGGCCGAGACCAGCGATCGCTTGCATGATGTTGTCGCGGTGCAAGGCAATGCGCTGCACGATAATTTGGCCGGGATGAGCGATCGCATCGCGGGCCTTATCTCGGACCGCACCGCCGAAGCACGAAATTCGTTCGAAGAGGTGACCCAGACTCTAGCCACGCTCATTGATGAAAGCGAGGCAAGACTTCACACCCAGTTCGAGCAGCATGGAGGCGAGCTTCATCGACGCTTTGCCACCACAGCCGATGCGACGGCAGCCGCCCTGACGAGCCATACCGAAGCGTTACATCAGCACGTCGCCACGACGGTCGCGGACACGCTCGCAACATTGACGGACCATTCCCAACACTTGCTTGACCACTTAGCGGCCACGGCGCGAGACACGGTGGGGACTTTCACCAGCCATACCGGGACACTGAACGAACGTCTTGCCGCGACGCTCAATGGAACTTTTGCAGCCCTGACAGATCACTCAGAGCAGATGAGCAAACGGTTGGAATCGACAGCGCAGACCACGATTGCCGCGCTCGCCAGCCAAACCGGAACGATGCATGAGCGGCTCGCCGCGACGAGTGCCGAGACTGTTGCCGCGCTTTCGGACCATTGGAAGGAAATGGGCGGACGCCTGGAATTGACCGCGCAGCGTTCCGTTGCCGCGCTCACCAGCCATACCGAAGCGCTCCACGCCCGCCTGAACTCCACTGTCGGCGAGACGCTCGGGGCGTTATCGAGCCATGCGGATGCGATGAGCGAGAAGCTCGAAACAACCACGCAACGTTCGGTGGCGGCGTTTACAAATCAGACCGAAGCCCTCCACGCCCGCCTGAACGCGACCGCCGGCGAGACGCTTGGGGCGTTGACGAGCCACGTGGACTCGATGAGCGAGAAGCTCGGGGCGTTGACGAGCCATGTAGACGCGATGAGCGAGAAGCTCGAAACAACCGCGCAACGTTCAGTGGCAACATTTGCGAATCAAACCGAAGCGCTCCACGCCCGCCTGAACTCGGTTGCCGGCGAGACGCTTGGGGCGTTGACGAGCTATGCGGACTCGATGAGCGAGACGCTCGAAACAAGCGCGCAACGTTCGGTGACAACATTTACGAATCAAACCGAAGCGCTCCACGCCCGCCTGAACGCGGTTGCCGGCGAAACGCTCGACACGCTTGCGAGCCATGCCGCCGAGATAGGTACCCGCCTGGAATCGGAGGTAGCTCATTCCGCAGCGGCTCTTGCCAGCCATACCGAAGTTGTGCAATCGCGACTGGCTTCGACCGTCGGCGAGACGCTCGGGGCCTTGACCTTATATTCCGAACAGATAAGCGAGCGGTTAGACGCGGCTGCGCAGCACTCCGCCGCGGATTATGAAAATCACGCCGAAGCCCTGCACCAGCGGCTCGCTGCCACGCTCGACGAGACATTTGGTGCCCTCACGAGTCACGCGGACGCGATGAGCGAACATTTGGCGGCGGCCGCGCGTGGAGCCGTCGCGGCCTTCGCGGATCACACGGGAGCGCTGGGCGAGAATTTCGACCTGACCGCGCAACAGGCGATCGCTTCGATCGGCTATCAAGCCAACGATCTCAATGCGCGATTCGCGGAAACCGCGAATGAAGCGGTCAATGCGATCGCGACCCATGGCGACCGCGTCAACGAAGCACTCGCCGGCCGGCTCTTGATGTTCGAGGAAACCGTTATCGGACAAGGCGGGGCGATCGCCAGCAACATTGACGAGCACGCCGAACGGTTTACCGCGACCCTTGCCGATCGCCTGGGATCGATCGAATCAACGCTCACGTTGCAAGGGGGTGATCTAAACGACAAGCTTGCCCTACGCGCGCAGGATGCCGCCGCTGCGCTGGAGGCGCATATCGAAGCCTTCGAATCACGCGTTGCCGTCAAGGCCGAGGAGGTTGGCGGGACGCTCGAGAAGCTGATTTCCCGCGTCGATCAGGGACTCGATTCACGCGCGCAAACGCTCAGCGAGACTTTGACAGGCCGAGCCCTCGAAATTTCGAGAGCCCTTAGCGAAGGCGGCGGCGATGTGATCCGCGCGCTCGATGAAAAGGCTCAGGAAATCGGTGCGAGCATGACGGCTCGCTCGGCCACAATCGCCGAGACACTCGACGGCGGAATCGCGCAGTTCGAGGAACGCGTTGTCGGCCGTCTTGTGGCGGCTGCTGGAGACCTCGGCGCGACGGGCCGCGCCATCGCCGAAACCCTTGGCGCGAGGACGCAAGAGATCGATCAAACGCTCGGTCTTCATGCCGGTAACATCAACGCGGCGCTGGATCGCGAAGCAGGGTACCTTGGGCAAGTGCTCGCGGGGCGCGTCGAAGAAATTCGCGGCACCATTGCACAGGCGGTCGAGGATCTCGACACAACGCTAGCCGGGCGCGCCGGGGAAATTGGCGAAGGCCTCGCCCAGCGGATCAATGAAGTTAGCATGGCCTTGGCTGGCCGTCTTGGCGAACTCGAAGGCACGCTCGGGGACCGTGGTCAAGCACTGCAGCGAGCCTTGGCGGCCTGTGCCGGCGAGTTGCGTGAGCTCTTCGATAATCGCGGACGGAAATTTGTCGAGGCTCTGTCCGCTCGCGGCAGCCAGATTGCCCAGGAGATGACGAGCCGCGGCGAAATGATCACCCAAGCGATCGAGGGGCATGGAACTGCCATCGTGCAGCACCTCGGAGAAAAGCAAACCGACCTGACGGCGGCGATCGATCACTCGACGGCGCATTTGCGCGCGGCGATCGAAACCGGCGCCGCGGCATCGATTGGAGCCCTCGTCGAAACAAATGAAAGATTGCGGTCCGGGATGACCGAGGTGATCGATCGCCTCGTCAATAGCAGTGCGGGATTGCAAAGGGCGATTAGCACGACCGGCACAGAATTCGCGGCGGCGGAGCGTTCGCTAAGCGATCGCATGGACGATTTCCGCGCCGTATTCACCAGTACCGCCGGAGAGATCAATCAACTTAACCGGACCACGCGGGCTGCTATCGACGAAGCGAGCAGCCTTGCTGAAACGATCGCACGCCAGAAGGAGGGCTTGGCGAGTTCTGCGGGCGATCTCTCCCGCGAGCAAGGTGATCTCGAGCAAATACTCGCGGCGCGGCGCGATTCGCTCGAATCGCTTGTCGACAGCATCAAGGCGCGCCGAGAAGACTTGGAAGGCCTGACGCATTCCTTCGCGGAGCGTATCGAGGACTCGTTTGAAAAAGCCGCGGAGCGCGCGCGCGACATCGGCGCCTTTTTGGCTGAATCCTCGCAATCCACCGGCGGAATGATCGACCAGCGATTTGCCGATATTCGCACCAATATCGAGCAAGAGCGCGACAGCACTGCGGCGGCGATGCGCGCTGCCTGCGAGCAGGCCAATGCGGAGCTCGCAAGCATTTTCGGGCAAACGACGGAGCGTTTCCAATCCGCGGCGGCAGAGTTGCGTGATATGTCGCGCGAGATTCAGCGCGAGCTCGAAGCGACCCGCGAAGCCTTGCGCCGTGGCGTTGCCGAATTGCCTCAGGAGACGGCGCAGCAGGCAGCGTCCATGCGGCGCGCCGTCGCCGATCAAATCAAGGCGCTCGAGGAGCTGAGCGAAATCGTGACTCGTTCCGGCCGCGCATACGACATTTCTCAGCCGTCTACGGTCAATGCCGAACGGGCCGCCCAGACGCTACCGCCCCGGCGCATCGAACCCGCTCCTCGTGCGGCCGAGCCGCCGCGTGCTCCGGAGTCTCCTCGCCCGGAGGCGCAAAAGCCGCGCTCCGCTGCAAGGCCGGCCAACGTTAAAACTCCGGAACGCGGTGGCGGCTGGATCTCGGATCTTCTCGCGCGCGCGGACAGCGAGGAACCTCCGGTTGCCCCTAATGCCCCGGCCAAACCCGCGCAACCGGCGCCGCGGCTGGAAGCGATTTCTCTCGATGTCGCGCGGATGATCGATCATGCCGCCGCCGCCGCCGCTTGGGACCGCTATCGCCGCGGCGAAACCAATGCCTTCACGCGACGAATCTACGTCGGCCGCGGCCCCCAGACATTCGACGAAATCGGCCGGCGCTACCGGCTCGATCCGGAGTTCCGCGGCACGGTTGATCGTTATGTGCAGGAGTTCGAACGGCTCCTTGCCGAACTCGGCGACGACGAGGCAAGCGAGGCCGTCGCCAAGACATATCTTTTGTCGGAGACTGGCAAGGTTTACACATTGCTCGCTCATGCGGCGGGCAAACTGAGCTGATGCGCGCGTCCCGACCAAATGGACTCATTTGGTCGATAAGGACGCCGTTCAAATTCTAATTGGAGCATCGTGCAAATTTTTAGGGTCGTCGTATCGGCGACTCCATGACTTGCTCGCCGAAGTCGCTCGCGACAGCGATCGAGGAGGAACTATCTCTGATTACCGCTATTATTGACCTACGCTGAATTCGACGCGCCGGTCCTTGCGAAAGCGCTCTTCGATCGTACCGACGCTGCGGCCTTCCGTTGTCCCGTTTTTGCTGGCCCGGGAATGGGAACTGCCATAACCCTTCGCGATCAGGATGGCGGGGTTGACCCCCGCTTCGACGAGGACGTGGCGCATAGTATTTGCACGCCGTTGCGACAGCCTCATATTAGCGGCCTGCGTGCCAATACTGTCCGTGTAGCCGTTAATCCGAACAGTCGTTCCGGCAGGTAATTGTTTCATCAGACCGGCCGCCTGCTGCAAGAGACCCATCGTGTCCGACGGAACCTCGGCACTATTGGTAGCGAAATAAATGGTTGGGAGATTAAGACTCGGCTGATTGGGAGCGCCAATTGGGTTTTCGACGCCGATACCAGATATAGGCATCGAAGCCGCGGTCGGCGTTTCGTTAGCGCTGCTACCTGTAATTGTAGTGAATGCGAATTGAGGCCCAAAAACGGATTTCAGCGAACTCATGATCCTATCTCGGTCTGCTTCAGAAATCGCTCCTCCGACACTAGCCGCATTTCCCTCAAACAGCGCCTGCAATCCCGGAATCTTGAAATTATCGAGTGCTGTCTTGAAACCCTTGGCCCAGTGCGCCGGGCCCGCATTCAAGTCGACGGAGAGGTCGCCGGTAATGTTCCGGTCTCCGAACACCGTTTTGAGCGAGTCAGTGATGGAACTGCGAGTAGCGTCGTCTCCGACTGTGCCTGAGTAAGCAATGATCCCGTTCTCATTGTGTAGCGCCAGCCGCGCTGGAATCGAAGGCATATGCGGGGGAGCCACAGGCGCATTTTGCTCCAAAGTCTGCGCGGACTGGATGGCTCCACGATCGCCTGCCCCAATGAAATATCCGAGGAGCAATCCTAGTATAATCAGCAAAGAGGTGCCCGGAATGAGCAATGGTCTGAATCCGGTAGCAGCACTACTGTCTACTGTTCGGCTCGATCGAATTTGCTCTGCTCGAAGCTGCATAATTTCTTCGATGGGGACGGACGAATGTAAGGCCGAGTCGCGGAAACTCGCTGCCCATGCACTAATTGCCGATGGGATAGCTCCGCCTTGTGCCTGCAGGACGATGATTCTGGGTATTGCATAGCCCAAAATCGTTCTGGCGAAGCGTTCGCTTACATCAATCTTATTGGCAATGCCGCTAATAACGTCGCTGCCTAGCATCTGCTCTACCTCTTGCCCCGACAGAGGCACGGGATCAGGACCTCCTACCCAAGAAGCAACCTCGACGGCGAACCCGGCGGCCTTGAACCTATCCACGAAACCGCCAGTTCCACCTGGCTGTCTTTTGATCAGGCGCAGAGTCTCTTGAACAAGAGGGTAGGCCTTGGGCCCGACACAGTATCGCGAGCCGATTTCCTGAACGAGCGTGTCAAATCCCGCCATGTTAAGGCCTTCTCGAAAAATCCCGATTGACCCTGCGCCGCTTGCCGCAAGATGAATAACCCTCGGCGGGGGCAAGAGTTGCGCCACGGCACACCTATTTATCGCGGGGCAGGCTTCAGACCTTACTTGCGGACCATGGTCCTGGCGACGTGGCCCGGATTCGCTTTGTCGAGCGTTTGGAAACCGGAGGCGTTGCGGTTTTGAAGACCGCTTGCTGGTCAGCGCTTGAGGGCGTTGTTTCGACGACCGTGAATCGGACTTTGCCGGAACCCGTCGCCTAGATCGAATTCGCCTGGGTCGGCTCCGCGCTGGTCGCACTTGACAAAGTTTCGAGCACTCCCGGTGCCCAGAATGCGGTGCCAGCCGGCCTGTAAGCCGGGTTTTGTAGGGCGCGCGGTTTTCGCGCACGCGATGGCCATTCCTCTAGGACGGCCGTTGCCGGCCGCCTCGAGCAACCAACCCGGGCAACGATCCGGAGACGGATCCAAGGATTCCTCAACCGAGAAACGCCTTGCGTCGCCCCTATTCGGTTTTGCTCCCGGTGGGGCTTGCCATGCCGCTCATGTTGCCATGCGCGCGGTGCGCTCTTACCGCACCGTTTCACCCTTACCTTGCGGCGGTTTGTTTTCTGTGGCGCTTTCCCTGGGGTTGCCCCCGCCGGAAGTTATCCGGCACCGTGTCTCCGTGGAGCCCGGACTTTCCTCCACTGCGAAAGCGGCGGCCATCCGGCCGGCTGGCCCTGGCCAAATAGGCGCCCTTGGCCATTTCGTCAATTATCGAATTGGCAATTTGTAGCTATTAAAAATGTCCCCTGAGATAATTTCCGCGCGCATCTCTATTTTCGGCTTGACCCGACGCGCCGGCTAGGGTGTCTGGTGAAGTTGCGCGACGCGCAAGCAACGCTAGGAATAGACATGAACAAGATTTTTCCGTTGACGATACTCGTCATCTCGTCCATGGCGCTCGCGGGCTGCGGCTATACGCCGGAGCAGCGTGGCGTAAGTGGCGCGGCTCTTGGCGGCGCGACGGGCGCAGCAATCGGTGCGGCGACGGGCGGCGGGGTCGGCGCCGCACTCGCAGGCGGCGCACTTGGCGCGGCGACCGGCGCGATCGTCGGCGCGAACACAGCACCGCCGCCTCCACCTCCACCCGGCTATTATGGGGCGCCGCCGCCGCCGCCAGCGCGCTGCGCGCGGGTCGGCTATGACGCCTATGGCAACCGAGTCTGTACGGCGTATTACGGCTATTGAAACCCGACAGCTCCTTGCCCGCGACGCTCGATCCCTCGCCCAACCACGGCGAGCGGAAAGGCGGCCGCACGCCAAATTCGATTCTCCTGCATTACACCGGCCTGCCGGACGGAGAGGCCGCTTTGCGGCAGCTTTGCGATCCAGCGACGGAAGTGTCTTCCCACTATCTTGTGTGGGAGGACGGGCGCCTCTCCCAGCTCGTGCCGGAGGCGCGCCGCGCCTGGCACGCGGGCCGCGGTGTTTGGGCCGGCGAGACCGACATGAACGATGTTTCGATCGGGATCGAAGTCGCTAATTCCGGCCATCGGGGGGGCTCGCCAGCCTATCCCCCGGCGCAGATCGAAACGGTCATCGCGCTCTGCCAGGATATTATCGCGCGCTGGCATATCCGTCCTGAGCGGGTGCTGGCGCATTCGGACGTATCGCACGGCCGCAAGATCGATCCCGGCGAGCATTTTCCCTGGGGGCGATTGGCCAAGGCCGGAATCGGCCATTATGTGACGCCCTCCGCGATCGGAGACGGTCCGCGCCTGGAACCCGGCGCCAAGGGCCCGGACGTCCTGGCCTTGCAAGCTATGCTCTCCGGCTACGGCTACGGCCTCGATATAACAGGCCTTTATGACGCCGTGACCTTATCCGCGATCACCGCCTTCCAGCGCCATTTCCGGCCGGCCCGCGTCGATGGGATCGCGGACCGTTCGACCACCGAGACCTTGCGGCGGCTGACCGGCTCATTGGCGCATGGATAAGCAGCGCGTCAGGCACCCACAGTACCGATTCGCCCCGCCCGGCGCGGCGAAAACTTCATCCCTGAGCCTCGCCGGCGGCCAGTCGTCCCCCGGCCAGCCGTGCCGCCAAGCGATCGAAGTAGAGGTAGATCACCGGTGTGGTGAAAAGCGTCAGGACCTGGCTCACAATGAGGCCGCCGACGATGGCGATGCCGAGCGGATTGCGGAGCTCGGAGCCGGTGCCGGTCCCGAGCATCAGGGGCAGCGCGGCAAGGAGCGCGGCGAAAGTCGTCATTAGGATCGGACGAAAGCGCAGGAGACAGGCTTGGTAAATGGCCTCGCGCGGGGCCAGCCCCTCGGAGCGTTCGGCATCGAGAGCGAAATCGATCATCATGATCGCATTCTTCTTGACGATGCCGATCAGCAAGATGATTCCGATGATCGCGATGACATCGAGCTCATGGCCCGATGCCATCAATGCGAGTAGTGCGCCGGCGCCGGCCGATGGCAGTGTCGAAAGGATCGTTACTGGATGGATGAAGCTCTCATAGAGCACACCGAGAACGATATACATCGTGATCACGGCGGCGATAATCAAAAACAGCTCGTTGGTCGCAGAGGCGCGAAACGCCGCGGCCGCGCCTTGAAAGGACGTGATGAAGCTGCCGGGCAGACCGATCTCTCGCTCGGCCTTTTCGATTGCCTCCACGGCGGCGCCGAGCGAGCCGCCGCGCGCGACATTGAACGAAATCGCAGTAGCCGGAAACTGCCCGAGATGGGTAATCAACAACGGCCCTTGGCGCTGGTTCACGTGGACAATCGCGGACAGCGGAACTTGCCCGTTGCTGCCTGACACCGACGATGGCAGGTAAAACGAGGAAAGACTGGACAGTGCGCGCTGCAAGGATGGGTCGGCTTCCATGATGACCCGGTACTGGTTCGATTGGGTGTAGATGGTCGAAATGATGCGCTGGCCGAAGGCATCGTAGAGCGCATTGTCGACGCTGGCCGGGGTAATCCCGAACCGCGCCGCCGTCGCGCGGTCGATGATGAGATCGACCGCTAGACCTTGGCTCTGCATATCGCTGGCGACGTCGCTGATCTCCGGCAGTTGCCCAAGCCGTTGCATCAGCTTTGGCACCCAGATTTTAAATGCGCCGGGATCTGGGTCCTGCAAGAGAAAATGATATTGCGCGCGGCTGACACTGGAATCGATTGTGAGATCCTGAACCGGCTGCATGTGGAGCGAGACGCCAACGATCCCGGAGACCTCTTTTTGCAGGTGGCGGACGATCTCGCTGGCGGTGAGCGTTCTCTCGCTCCTGGGCTTGAGATTGATCAAAAACCGGCCGCTGTTCAGCGTTGTGTTGTCGCCGTCGACGCCGATGAACGAACTCACGTTGTCGACCTCCGGATCGCGCAAGATCGCCTCGGCGAGTTGCCGCTGAAGGCCGGCCATTGCCTCGAAGGAAGCGCTTTGTGGGGCTTCTGAAATCGCCTGGATCATGCCGGTATCTTGCACCGGGAAGAATCCTTTCGGAATCACGATATAGAGCACGATTGTGAGACCAAGCGTGGCGATTGCAACGAACAGGGTAAGCGGCTGGTGCCGCAGCACGATGTCGAGCGCCCGGCCGTAGCGCGCGATCAATCCATTGAAGGCCCTCTCCCCGATAAGATCAAAGCGATTGCGCTTTGCATCGGGGCGATGCCGGATCAGCCGCGCGCTCAGCATGGGCACGAGGGTGAGTGAAACGATCGCCGAAATCACAATCGTGACCGCGAGCGTGATCGCGAACTCATGGAACAGACGGCCGGCCACATCGCCCATAAACAACAGCGGAATAAGAACGGCGATCAGGGACACGGTAAGCGAAATTATGGTGAACCCGATTTGCTCCGATCCTTTGAGCGCGGCCTGCAAAGGCGGATCACCGGCTTCGACATAGCGGGCAATGTTTTCGATCATCACGATCGCATCGTCGACAACGAACCCGCTCGAGATCGTCAAGGCCATCAGCGATAAATTGTCGAGGCTGAAACCCATGAGATACATTGCGGCAAGGGTGCCGACCAGCGACAACGGAACCGAAAAGCTCGGGATGATGGTTGCCGGAAGCGTCCGTAGGAACAAAAAGATCACGAGGACAACAAGCGCCACCGCCAGCGCCAATTCGAACTCGACGTCTTCTACGGACGCGCGAATGGTTGTCGTGCGGTCGCTCAGCACTTCGACATTGACGGCTGCCGGAAGATTCGCCTTGATCGTTGGCAGCAGGCGTTTGATCGTGTCGACGACCTCAATCACATTCGCCCCCGGCTGGCGGCGGATGCTGAGGATTATGGCCGGCGACGTGTTGTCCAAGGCGCCGAGTTTCGTATTTTCAGGGCCTGGGTCGGCGCTGGCTATATCCGAGAGGCGGACAGGACCGCCTTTGCGATAGGCGATGACGAGGTTGCCGTAGCCGGCGGCGCTGGTGATTTGGTCGTTGGCATTGATCGTCGAGGCTTGTGCCGGGCCGTCGAAGCTCCCTTTCGGCGAATTCACATTGGCATTGGCAATCGTGGTGCGAAGATCGTCAATATTCAGGCCATAGGCGGCGAGTGCGGCGGGATTGAATTTGATCCGCACGGCCGGCCGCTGGCCGCCGCCGATGCTCACCAACCCGACGCCCGGCTGCTGCGAAATTTTTTGTGCAAGCCGCGTCTCGCTGATGTCCTCAAGCTCGGTCAACGGTAAGGTCTTGGAAGTGACCGCCAGAGTCATGACCGGCGCGTCGGCCGGGTTCACCTTGGCATAGACCGGCGGCGTTGGCAGGCCGCTCGGCAGCAAATTGTTCGCGGCGTTGATTGCGGCCTGAACTTCCTGCTCGGCTACGTCGAGACTTAGGTTCAGGCTGAACTGCAACGTGATGACCGAAGCGCCGGCCGAGCTTGCCGACGTCATCTGGTTGAGGCCGGGCATTTGCCCGAGTTGCCGCTCGAGCGGCGCCGTCACCGAAGACGTCATCACCTCGGGACTAGCGCCGGGAAGAAACGTTTGAACCTCGATTGTCGGATAGTCCACTTCCGGGAGGGCAGAGAGGGGCAGGAATTTGTAGGCAACGCCGCCGCCGAGCATGATCGCCGCCATGAAAAGCGTGGTTGCGACCGGGCGCAAAATGAACACGCGCGAAGGATTCATCGGCGCGGTCTTGGACAGTATGCCGGTTCGCGCCAAGTCATGGCTGGCTCCCAGACTGCCCGCCATGCTTGCTTGGCTGGCTTGAGAGGTGTTTTTCGCCAGGCGCCGCGGCGTCCGCCGGCCCGCCGCCATTGGACCGCTCGGCGGGGGCGACCAGCACCCTTGCACCATCCCGCAAACGGTCGGCGCCGTCGACGACAACCCTATCGCCAGGTGAAAGTCCCGAGTTGACCGCGTACATGGCTCCATCCAATGGTCCAAGATCGACGGTCCGCGCCGACACCTTATCATCCGCGCCGATGATGTAGACATAAGTGCCAGGGGCACCGTGTTGAACCGCACGTGAAGGCACGGTCACGGCGCCGCGCAAGGTTTTGATCAAGAGCCGTGCATTGACGAACTGGTTTGGAAAGAGCTTGTCGTCCAGATTGTCAAAGTTAGCACGCAACTTCACCGTGCCGGTCGTCGGGTCAATCTGGCTATCCAGCGCCGCGACTTTGCCAACCGACAGTGGGGTGACATTGGCACGGTCGTAGGCAGTGACCTCGAGGTCCCTGCCCGCACGAATCGCTGCCATGATTTCCGGAATATCATCCTCTGGCACCACGAAAATCACCGTGATCGGGTGCATTTGGGCGACCACCACGAGGCCAGGGTCAGAGGTCTGCACAAAATTGCCGGGATCGACCAGACGCAGGCCAATGCGGCCATCGACTGGCGAAACGATGTGCGCATAAATAAGGTTCAGCTTCTGATTATCGATCTGGGCTTGATCAAGCTTGACCGAACCCTCGTATTGCTTGACGAGAAATACTTGATCCTCGGCCTGCTGGCGCGCGATCGAATTCTGCTTCACGAGGGTTTGATAGCGGGCCAGATCCATTTTCGCTTGATCGAGAAGTCCCTGATCGTGGACGAGCTGACCTTCGAATTGGGCCTCTGCCAATTGAAACGGGCGCGGGTCGATTTGCGCCAGGAAGTCGCCTTTTTGGACCGTTTGACCTTCCTTGAAGGCGACTTCGAGAAGTTGACCGTTGACCTGGGTTTTCACCGTCACTGTCGCGACCGGCGTCACCGTGCCAAGGGCAGTCACGACGACTTTGACGTCGCCAGTGCCGATGGTGGCCACTCCGACCGGTTGCGGCGCAGCTTCCTGACTGCGGATCGAATTTCTTGGCGCCCGAAACGTCCCCGCAATCCGGTAAATGCCGAGCCCAAGCAGGATTGCGATGCCAAGGAGAAAGACCGGCCGAAGCCGTGACCTCGGCTTCGCCTTGGTACCAGGCGGCATGACCTTGTCTTCGCGAAGGCTGGTGCCGCCGTCGCGAAGATGCATGTCATCAGGGGACTCTAACTTGGCCCCGTGGGTCCGGTCATCCATGTTTCAGCATCCAGAGCCTTGCCATTTCATGCAACTTGCCCGCAGCAACCGTGGATCATTGTTCCAAAGCGACTAACGGCCCCTATTCCGCGGGATGAACGTTTCGTAATATTCCAGCTTCCACAGCTGTCCGGCTTATAGAGTCGGTGACCGCTTTACGCGAGAGATAGACAGTTTCGCCCGGCTAGGTCTTTGCAACGGATGGGGGATCAATTCGCCCTAAATTGGAGGAACGAAGGGATTGAACCTGCTTTCCAACTCCATGCTGCCTGGCAGAACTCCGCTGTCCCATCCGCCGCCAAGTGCTTGGATTAATGCGACCGCGGCAAGAAAGCGGTTCTGTCTTACTGTCAGCGCGGACTCCTCGTTGGTGAGCAAGGTTGCCTGCGCGACAACGACGGCTGTGAAGGCCACCGTGCCCGCCTGATATTGATTGAGCAGAACATCGAACTCCTCTTGCGCCGCCTTGACAGCGGCGTCGGCGACCTTCTGTTGGCGCGCCAATATGCGAACCGCGGCGAGCTGGTCTTCGACCTGCTGAAAGGCCGTCAATACCGTCTGCCGGTAATTGGCGACGCTTTGTTCGTAGGACGCTTTCGCCGCCTCGACTTGGGCGCTGAACAGGCCTGCGTTGAAGATAGTTTGGGTGGCTGAAGCGCCAATCCTCCAGAATTCGTTGGCAAGCGAAATCGCGAGCGCCCCGGTTCCGGTGTATCCGAACATGCCGGAAAGGCTGACGTCCGGATAGTAAAGCGCGATATTGGCGCCAATGAGAGCATTCTCTTGCTGCATCGTCCGTTCGGCCGCAGCGATATCCGGACGTCTTTCCAGTAGCGCCGAAGGCACGCTGACTGGAATATTGGGAAGCTTGTAGCCAAGCGGTGTAGCCGCGATCGTCAGCTCCGCCGGCGGCCTGCCCATCAATGCCGCGATCGAATGTTCGAACTGCGCCCGCATGATGCCGACGTTGATCGCCTGGGCCTCAGTATTGAGAACCTGCGCCAGTGCGGTGGCGACGTCGGCTTTCGAGACCGTGCCAGCGTCGTATTGATGTTGAGTAATCGCCAGCGTCCGCTTGAACGCCACGACCGTGTGATCTAGTAGCGCCTGCAGCGCATCCGCGGCGCGGAGATTGTAATAGGCAGTGGCGAGTAGGGCCTGTGCGGAGAGCTTGGCATTGGCGAGATCGGCGGCGGAGACTTGAGCGCCGGCCACGTCGCTTTCCACCGTTCGCCGGATCTTGCCCCATAAATCGAGATCCCAGGTGCCGTTGGCGGCCAGAGTGAAGATCGTTCGGGTTACCCCAGAGCCTATCGCGTTCCCAATTGCCTGTTGCCCGAAATGCGATCTGGTATCGTCATAACTGACGGTGACGGTCGGAAACAGACCAGCCTGCGCCTCCTTGATGACCGCAAGCGTTTGCCGGTACGCCGCTTCCGCGGCAGCGACCGTCTGGTTGGAGATTTCGACCTGCGGCTCAAACGAATCGAGCTTGGTATCGCGGAATACCGACCACCAGGGGCCGCGGTCGATGTCATCGCGCGGCGCGGCGCGTTTCCAGCCTTTCAGCTCCTTGTAGGCCGCAGGTTCAGGCGCGGACGGGCGTTCATAGTCCGGCCCAACGGTGCAGGCAGCCGGAATGACGGCGAGGATCGCGGCAGCAAAGCCGAGCCAAGCTTTCGATCGGCGCTGTCGCACTGGCCCCATTGGATCCATTTGCTCCACACACCGCCGCGCGATTGCCGGTCCGGCGCGAAAAGGGAAGTCCGGCCAGTTCGTCATCGATAATTGGTACCCGGCATAGGTAGCAACAGAATGCGGCGTGAAATGGACCCGCAAAGCGGGACCACTCGATACAGTTCCTTATTTCCTTATTGGAAGCTCGGCAGCCGGATACAGGGCAAACAAACCCTCATTTTTGAAATCGCGGTTTTCGTGGAAGATCGAAATGTCATCCACCGCCAAGGCTGGCCGGAAATTCACGCCGGCAGCCAAATTTATCGTCCGTCGATTGTTCTTATGCGAAAAATTCAGCTCAACTCCGCCGCTAACCTGCGCATGAAGGCGATACAGGCCTCGATCTGCGCGATCTCGATGTATTCGTCCGGCTGATGCGCTTGGCCAATCGAGCCGGGACCGCAGACGACCGTCGGCAAATTGGCCAATTGAAACTGGCCTGCCTCGGAGGCGAAAGGCACGGCGATCGTGCGGTTCGATTGCGCGAACTTTAGCGCCAATGTCTCGGCGATCGACCCGCTTTCCGGCTTAAGACCTGGCACCTCGACTTCGGTCACGGTTTCAATAAAAGCGTCCCTGGCTTGGCGCGTGAGTTTTGGGGTCACGGCACGGGCGGCGTAATCTTCAAGGTACTTGAGGGCAAGATTTTGTGCAACATTGGGGAGCGCGCGAAACTCCCAACGGAAGGCGCAACGCTTGGCGAGAATATTTCGCGCGGTTCCACCCTGGATTATGCCCACATGGATTGTAGAGGCCGGAGGATCGAAGCGTCCGGACGGATCGCCACTCGCCGCGAGTTCGCCGCCAAAGCGGTATAGCTCGGTGACGAGATCGCAAGCCGCCTGGATGGCGCTCGCACCGAGGCTTGGCGTCGAGGAATGCGCCTCGTGGCCATGCGTGATCGTCAAATAACCCGCCACGCTTTTGTGCGCATCCGCTACTTGCATTAACGTGGGTTCGCCGACGAGCACGGCAGCGGGACGCGGCAGACTGGCGCCGAACCGCGCGATCGTGTCGAGCGGGCCCCGGCAAGTAATTTCCTCGTCATAGCTCAGGAGAATATGGACGGGTGAGACTAAGCTTGCTCGCTGGAATTCCGGAATCATGGCAAGGCAGATCGCGTCGAAACCCTTCATGTCGCAGGCGCCGCGGCCATAGACGCGGTCCGCCGCACGGCGCAGCTTAAAAGGGTCGCTTGTCCAGGTCTGGCCTTCCACGGGGACCACATCGGTGTGTCCCGACAAGACGATCCCGCCGTCGCGATTTGGGCCGATGCTCGTAAACAGCGCGGCCTTGTCGCCAGCGGCATTGGGGATTTTCACATAGGTTACGCCGAGGGACGTGAGGTAATCCTCGACAAAGGCGACAAGACCGAGGTTGGATTTCGCGCTTTCCGTATCGAAGGCGATCAGACGCTCAAGCACAGCGAGCGTTGCGTTGAGCCTTTCGTCCGGCAGGCGGCTCGGGTGCGGCATGACCGGCGGCTTCACCAATCCTAGATGGCCACGCCACACGCGTAAATGCGGCGGCGGGTCAGTTGAGGACGCGCCGCGCGTAAGGCGAATCGAGCGAAAAGACGGGAATTTCCGCCTCGAAAACATCGCCCTTCTCGTTCACCATCCGATAGGTCCCGGTCATGATGCCGGACGGCGTCGTCATTGTGGTTCCCGAGGTATAGCGAAAGGTTTCGCCCGGTTTCAAAACCGGCTGTTCGCCGACGACGCCAGCACCTTTCACTTCCTCGAGCTTGCCGTTGCCATCGGTGATCTTCCAATGGCGGGCGGTGAGCTGCACGGTCATCTGGCCCCGGTTGGCGATTTCAACGGTGTAGGCCCACCAGAACGAGGCCTCGCCGGCGTCGGAACGCTCGGGCACGAATTCGGGAAGAACAGTGATCTGGATGCCGTGAGTGACGGTGCTGTACATGGGCGTGATCTAACATGGCAAGTAGCCGGAAAAACAAGACGCTGCTAGTCTAACACAACCTTATGGGCGAGGAAAAGTGCCGGCCCGATGCCGGGGTCAGCCGGGCGAAGGCGCACTTTCCAGGGGTAAAACGCTCGTCTCTCGCAATCCCTTGATCTGGTCCGGGGGATCGCGACAAAAGGGTTGGCACCGAAACCGGCGTGATAACCGAAGTCATTGTTTTCCTGACTATTTAAAGGATTTTACCTCTACCAAGCTGGTTGTGCAGAGTTGGCGGAATTCCGCCGGCAGGAGAAAGCATCATCCTTCGCCGGCATCGCGCGGTCCTGCGCTAAAAACTTGGTCTTTCGCGCCGCAGCGAAAATTCGAGCAAGGAATGAGAACGGCTCCGTGTCCGCGCTCCCCCACGAGGCCTGCTTTACATCTTTCCCAGAGCCGGTAGCTTGCGCAGGAATGCTTCCGCGAGTTGGCCCGGGGGCAAGCCAACCGCCCGCGTGGGGGACTCTGGATGCAAGGCATGTCTCAGGACATCGCAAGTAAGGACCGCCGCGAAATCCTTGCGCAGGAAGTGAGCGCGCGGAAAATCCTCTGCGTGTTTCCGCGCTACGCGCCTTCGTTCGGCACCTTTGAATACGCCTATCCGCTGACCGATGGGGTGCGTGCGTTCATGCCGCCGCAAGGCCTGCTGGTGATCGCGGCGGTGCTTCCTAAGACCTGGAATGTCCGCTTTATCGACGAAAATATCTGCCCCGCGAGTGCTGATGACTTCGCCTGGGCCGACGCGGTCTTCGTCAGCGGAATGCATATCCAGCGCCGCCGGATTGAGGACATCTGCCAGCGGGCGCATGCTTCCGGCAGGGTAGCGGTGCTCGGCGGCCCTTCGGTTTCGGCTTGTCCGGAACTCTACCCGGGATTCGATTATCTCCATGTCGGCGAGCTCGGCGATGCCACCTTCGCGTTGATCGGCATGCTTGGCCGCGACGTTTCGCGCCCGCGCGAACAGATCGTGCTGAGAACGAAATCCCGCCGCAACCTTTGCGATTTTCCGGTGCCCGCCTATGAACTCGCCAAGATCGGGCGCTATTTTCTCGGCAGCGTTCAGTTTTCGAGCGGCTGTCCCTATACGTGCGACTTCTGCGATATTCCTGGCCTCTATGGTCGGGTACCGCGCCTTAAAACGCCGAGCCAAGTCGTCACGGAACTCGACAAGCTTGTGGCCTGCGGCGTCAACGGCTCGATCTATTTCGTCGACGATAATTTTATCGCCAACCGGCGCGCTCTGCGAAACCTTTTGCCACATCTGATTGAGTGGCAAAAGCGCAACGGCTATGCCGTCAGCCTGTCGTGCGAGGCGACGCTCAACATTGCCCGTTCGCCGGAAGTTTTGGCCTTGATGCGCGAGGCCGCGTTCGACACGATTTTCTGCGGCATTGAGACGCCCGAGCCCGAAGCCCTGAAAGCCGTCGACAAAGCGCATAATTTGATGGTGCCGATTCTCGACGCGGTGCGGACCATCAACCGGCACGGGATGGAGGTGGTTTCCGGCATCATTCTCGGCCTCGATACCGACACCAAGGATTCAGGCGCGCGGATTCTCGATTTTTTGGAGCAATCCAAAATTCCCATGGCGACGATCAATCTGTTGCAGGCTCTGCCGCGCACGCCGCTTTGGGATCGCTTGCAGCGAGAAAACCGGCTGCTCGGCGACGATCCGGATCGCGAGTCGAATGTGGACTTCAAGCTGCATTACGATGATGTGCTCGCCATGTGGCGCACCTGCATGGCCAAGGCCTACCTGCCCGATATTTTGTTCGCCCGCTACGAATACCAGATGCGTGCGACAAGGCCCAATCGCTTGAAGCGGCCGAAAAGCCGGCAGCGTTTGTCGCCGCGCAATATCACCAAGGGCCTCGTGATCCTCGCGCGAATCTTTTGGATTGTCGGGATTCGCGGCGATTACCGGCGCACATTTTGGAAATTCACTTTGCGCCGCCTGGTGCGCGGTCAGATCGAGCCGGTGTTGAGCGTGGGCCTATGCGCACACCATCTCATCATGTTCGCGCGCGATGCTTGCGCGGGGAGAGGCAATGCCTCGCATTACTCGGCGAAGGCGCGGACCTTAGAACTCGAAACGACCCTGCCAGGGTGAGGGAGGCAAGACAACCGTTGGCGCTGCAAAATCCGCGACGGCAAAGCCCTTGCCGCTGACGCATCCGGCGCAAAGCGTCATTCGATTGATGCCGGCGGCTCGCGGACGCGGCCGCAATCCGGCGTAATGCAAGGTCCCTGTTCGCGGCACTTTCCTCCAGCGTCCGCGCGCAGGCTGATCCCGACAAGAGTGCCGCGGAGACCACACCGGGCTCGCCCGCGGCATTTGCCGGCTAAGCTGGCTGATTTTCGTTTCCATTGACCCGTCGCGCCAATGCGGCTACTCCAACCACGCTCCTTAAGGAGCGCGTAGCTCAGTTGGTAGAGCATCTGACTTTTAATCAGGAGGTCATGGGTTCGACTCCCATCGCGCTCACCAATAAAATCAATTGGCAAAGAGCTGTAATCGTCTGATTTCTTTGTCGAGCGTCCGCAAATCCTGCCACGCTAGCCGCTTATGCGCTGGCTGACGCAAGAGGAAGGCGGGATGCAGCATGGCGAGCGCGCGGATTTCCGTATTGCCCGCATAGGCGAACCAACGTCCGCGCATCCGCATGATGCCTTCCTTGCTGGCAAGGAGAGTTTGGGCTGCCGCCGCGCCAAGAAAGACCAGAATTTTGGGGTCCACGAGCTCGATTTGGCGGCGGATAAAGGGCAGACAGGAGGCCGTTTCAAGCGGCGACGGGGTGCGGTTTCCTGGCGGCCGCCAAGGCACAACATTGGCGATATAAACCTTTCCGCGGTCGAGCCCGATAGAGGCCAGCATTTTGTCGAGCAATTTGCCAGCGCGGCCTACGAAAGGCACACCCTCACGGTCTTCATCGGCACCGGGCGCCTCGCCAATGAACATAATGTCCGCGCTAGGGTTGCCATCACCAAAAACGAGCCGGGTCGCGGTTGCCTTAAGCCCGCAGCCCTCGAAGCGCGAAAGCCTTTCACGCAGATCGGCGAGAGTTTGGGCGGCGCTGGCCTGGCCTTGCGCGGCCTCGGCGGAGTTGGCGGAAATGGCCGCCGCGGGGCCCCGCATGACACGGTGGCTGGCTTCGAACGTATCTGGCAAACGCGCGGCGGCCGGCCTCGCGTCGTTTGCGCAGGCAATTTCGCGGCATTCGGCGAAGCGGTCGTGCGGCGCATCATCGACGGCGATATCGACGCCCATATCCGCGTACCAGCGGAGCAGTCCGGCCAAACTTTCAGCCTTCATCAGAACCCGCGAAACGGTCGCCCGAGAAAATATCTAGTCCCTCCCTGGCAGCGTACCGGCGGAGGGCCCTCACTCAGAAAATGGCCAGAAGGTTGCTGCTTTGAATGACTCTATTATAGCGCGCATTGAAGTCCAAGACTCTATCGTATACGATTACCGGTCCCATTATCACGCTTGGTTCCGGCTCCTTAGACCCTTCGTAGCCAGTTGGTGCGGGTGCCATTGTTGCCAAATCGTCCTCCAATCTTAAAACGTTCGGGACGCGAACGAAGACAACGCACGGGATATATTTTCAATAGAATTCTTGGCTCAAGGATCGAAAACCACCATGACCGGGGCAGGAATTAAATTGCCGCCACGCGAAACCATGGACTTCGATGTCGTGATTGTGGGCGCCGGCCCTGCTGGTCTTGCCGCCGCAATTCGCCTCAAACAGCTTAGCCCGGAAGTTTCGGTCGTTGTCATCGAAAAAGGCGCAGAACTCGGCGCCCATATTTTGTCTGGCGCGGTCATCGATCCTTGCGGCCTCGATAAGCTCCTCCCCGATTGGCGCCAGGATCGAGACAGGCCTTTGACAACCGAGGTAACGGCCGATCGGTTCTATATGCTCGGCCCCACGAGGGCGCTGCGGCTCCCCAATTTCATCATGCCGCGCCTCATGAATAATCGCGGCAATTTCATTGGCTCGCTTGGCAATACCGTGCGTTTTCTCGGCGCGAAAGCGGAGGCCTTGGGCGTCGATATCTTTCCAGGCTTCGCGGGTGCGGAGGTCCTTTTTGGGGGCGCCGGCGAGGTTTTGGGCATCGCCACGGGAGACATGGGAATTGCCCGCGATGGAAGCCTCAAGAGCGGATTTACGCGGGGCATCGAGCTTCATGGCAAATATATTTTAATCGCCGAGGGCGCCCAGGGTTCGCTCGCCAAGGAGCTGATTGCGAAATTCGGCCTCGACAAAAATCGCGAGCCGCAAAAATTCGGCATTGGCTTGAAGGAGCTTTGGCGGATCGATCCCGCGTTGCACCGGCCTGGGCTCGTTCAGCATACATTTGGCTGGCCACTCGATGATCGCACCGGCGGCGGCTCGTTCCTTTATCATTTCGAAGACGGATTCGTCGCCGTCGGTTTCGTGGTTCACTTAAACTATTGGAATCCGACGCTGTCCTCATTCGACGAATTTCAGCGATTTAAGACGCATCCCATGATCGCGCCTTTGTTTGCCGGCGGGCAGCGGATTTCGTTTGGTGCAAGAGCCATTACCGAAGGCGGCTGGCAATCGGTGCCAAAACTCGTCTTTCCCGGTGGCGCGCTGATTGGCTGCGCGGCGGGGTTTGTCAATGTGCCCCGCATCAAAGGCTCGCATAATGCGATGCTTTCGGGAATGCTCGCGGCCGAACATGTGGTTGCCGCTCTCGAAGCGGGGCGCGCCCATGACGAAGTCGTTGCCTATGAAGAGGCGTGGCGCGGCGCGGCCCTCGGCCGCGACCTTTACAAGGTGCGCAACGCCAAGCCGCTTTGGTCGAAATTCGGCACCAAGGCAGGTATTGCGCTTGGCGGCCTCGACATGTGGGTGAATGAAATTTTCGGCACCTCGCCGCTCGGCACGCTCAAGCATGGCGCACCGGATCATGCGAGCCTAATGCCACTCGCCGAAGTGAAACCCATTCAATACGAAAAGCCGGATGGCAAGCTCACGTTTGATAGGCTCGCCTCGGTTTATGTTTCAAACACCAACCATGAGGAAGACCAGCCCTGCCATCTACTCCTCAAGGATCCGTCAATTCCTATCAGGAAAAACCTACCGGAATATGGCGAACCGGCGCGGCTTTATTGTCCCGCCGGTGTCTACGAAGTTGTCTATGCCAATGAGGCGGAACGGCGCGATCCGCGTTTTGTGATCAACGCCCAGAATTGCGTCCACTGCAAGACGTGCGACATTAAGGACCCGGCGCAAAACATCGATTGGACTCCGCCGGAGGGCGGGGGCGGCCCGAATTATCCGAATATGTAATACCAAGTCTCGCGGACGATGACTCGCCGCGAGGCCCGTCCTTGCAAAAAGCTTCACTCCGAAACAATCCGGGCTCGCTTGTTCGCCCCTGAATAGCTTCACCGCTGCGCTCCGTGCAAGCCGACTTCGTTAGTTGTTTTTATGCAGGCGAGGTGTTGTCGGACAACGGCGTCGGTTGCGGGAACGCGGATCAGCCGGGAACGGAATTCGTCGGCCGTGGCGATCCGACGAGGTTTGGCCACTCTGGTTTCAAGGCGCCGCGGATTTTTTTGGCTGGGCAAGCGTTCGCAAGGCGCCGGCGAATTCAGCGCAAGCCTGGGCCGAGATCAAGATCAGAAAGTGACCGGCAAGGCCGAGTGGAACAAGGATTCGCATAGGGCACCACGCCGGTCCTTGGAGATGCTTGCGATAATAG
>DATBQJ010000112.1:0-26558 GCA_036560885.1 Methylocella sp. | reverse complement strand
CGACCGCACCTTTGCGCGGGAGAAGAGCTTCTTCGGGCCGGGCTTTGTCGCCCATGTGCCCATGGCCCACCCGGTCTGTCCCAAACTCTCCGGCGCCCTGACCCTGGCGGCGCGGGAGCAGAAGATCGATCACAGCGAAGGCGGCACCTATATCTGCATGGAAGGGCCGCAATTCTCCAGCCGCGCCGAGAGCTTTCTCTATCGCTCCTGGGATTGCAGCGTGATCGGCATGACCGCGATGCCCGAAGCCAAGCTCGCCCGCGAGGCCGAGATTTCCTACGCGACGATCGCCATGGTCACCGATTTCGATTGCTGGCACCCCAAGCACGAAAACGTCGATGTCGCTGCCGTTATCAGAGTGGTGCAAGCCAATGCCGGCAGCGCGGCGAAACTTCTAACGCGGTTGTTGCGGGACTTTCCGGCAGAACACGAGCCTTGTCCGGCCGGTTCCGACCGGGCGCTCGATCATGCCTTGCTAACTCCAGCCGCGTCTCGCGACAAAGATCTGATGAAGAAGCTGGAGGCGATCATGCAGCGAGTCAATTCATGACCCTCGACCTCAAGGACATAATCCGCACGATCCCGGATTACCCGAAGCCAGGCATCCTGTTCCGGGACATCACCACGCTGCTCGGCGATGCCCGCGCGTTTCGCCGCGCGATAGACGAACTGGTGCAGCCTTGGGCCGGAACCAAGATCGACAAGGTCGCGGGCATCGAAGCGCGTGGGTTTATCCTCGGCGGCGCGGTCGCGCATCAGCTATCGGCGGGCTTCGTGCCGATACGCAAGAAAGGCAAGCTGCCACACACGACGGTGTCGATAGCCTATTCGCTCGAATATGGGCTCGACGAGATGGAAATGCACGAGGACGCCGTGGTGCCAGGCGAAAGGGTGATCCTCGTCGATGATCTCATTGCGACCGGCGGCACGGCGGAGGGCGCGGCCAAGCTTTTAAAAAAAATCGGCGTCGATGTGGTGGCGGCCTGTTTCGTGATCGACCTGCCGGATCTAGGCGGCGCCAAAAAAATCAAGGCCCTCGGCGTGCCGGTCCGGACGCTGATGTCGTTTGAGGGACATTAGGGCGGCAGCAGGGTTGCGATTTGGCGGCGCCAGAGAAATCGTTGAAAAGGTGACGTCTTCGGAAAATTGATGCCTTGTCAGAGGTGCGACTTTAAGATCACCACGCAAGAAAGTCTCAGTGACTGGTCAAATGAGACCGAAGATTGTAGTGGTTAACGACCGCATGCAGCATGGTTATCGCTACGAGCTATGTGCTCCCGCCGGTCGCAATTTCGAGCCTGAATTTCACCCGGACCTGACGCCTTCGGAAATGCTGCGTTTGGGCGTTTTCGGTGGAAAGTACATGACCGACTGCGTCGATGAATTCCCGGCAAGTTGGTTCCGCCGCGCCAAACTGTCGCCAGAGCGCACCGACAAGAACCTTAACTATTTTGGCGTTGACGCCAGCCAGCCGCTATCGGAATGGCGGAGAAAAGGCTGGATATATCCGGATGATCCACGCGGCTGGTTCCAGTGGTATTGCCGCTACTATTTGGGGCGACGGATGCCAATGGAAGACGCCCGCCAGATTGGACGCTGGAAGGCAATGCGCAGGCATGTTCGCCAAATTCAGAAGAATTGCGATCCGGGCAACCTTTTTTGCCGCAAACGTCAGCGGCAAGCTTTATTGCATTGGGCGTACGATAGCCGAAAAATCTGAGCGCGTGAGCAAAATGCAAAATTTCTGCGGCGAAATTGGAGCCTTGAATCAATTGGGCATTTCACGTGCAAAAATGAGGTACGAAATGATGGGCTCATCTGAACGGTTATCATATGCCCTCATAATGCCTGCTGAAACCGCACCGGCTGGCCCTGGCCCACCGTCATAAGCTCGCCTTCCCACATGACCTTCCGGCCGCGAATGACAGTCCCCACCGGCCAGCCTTGCACTTCCATACCATCATAGGGTGTCCAGCCGCAGCGCGAGGCGATCCAGCGATTTTCAATGACGATGCGCCGCTTCATATCGACGATGGTGAAATCGGCGTCATAGCCGACGGCTACTCGTCCCTTGCCCGCAATCCCAAACAGACGCGCCGGACCGGCGCTCGTCATGTCGATGAGGCGCATGAGGCTAAGGCGCCCCTTGTTCACATGATCGAGCATGACCGGGACAAGCGTCTGCACGCCGGTCATGCCGGAAGGGCTTTGCGGATAGGGCCTTGCCTTTTCTTCCAAGGTATGCGGCGCGTGATCTGAGCCGAGAATATCGGCGATGCCTTGCGCCACGCCAAACCACAGCCGCTCGCGATGGCGTGCATCGCGGACCGGCGGATTCATCTGCAATTTTGTGCCGAGACGCGCGTAATCCCGCGCGTCAAGAGTCAAATGATGGGGCGTCACCTCGACGCTCGCTATATCCTTATGCGCGGCCAAAAGATCCATTTCTTCGCCGCAGGACACGTGCAGCACATGGATCAATGCGCGCTTTTCCCGCGCGATCCGCAAGAGGCGTTCCGTCGAACGCAACGCCACGGTTTCGTCGCGCCAGAGAGGATGTGAAGAGGGATCGTTCGGCACCCGCAAATCCTTGCGCTCAGTGAGGCGAAACTCATCTTCGCTGTGAAAAGCGGCCCGCCGCCGCGTCTGGACAAGGATGGCGGCAATGCCTTCATCGTCCGCGACGAGGAGCGAACCTGTCGAAGACCCCACGAACACCTTGATTCCAGCGGCGCCCGGCAGACGTTCGAGTTCTGGAATATCGCGCCAATTGTCCGCCGTGCCGCCGACCCAAAACGCGTAATCGCAATGCATGCGGCCGTTTGCCCGCGCCATTTTATCGGCGAGCGCCGCGGCGCTCGTGGTCGCGGGATCGGTGTTGGGCATTTCGAAAACCGCGGTCGCGCCGCCGAGTGCAGCTGCGCGGGAGCCGGTCTCCAGGTCTTCCTTGTGCGTCGCGCCCGGCTCGCGAAAATGTACTTGGGTGTCGATCACGCCCGGCAAAATATGGAGACCGGTGGCGTCGATGGTCTCTCCGGCACTGGCCCGCGAGAGATCGCCGGTTTCAGCGATTTTCCCGGCTTTGATTCCAATGTCGGCCGTGCTCGCGCCGGTATGGTTGACCACAATGCCGCCTTTCAAAATCATGTCGAAATTTTGGGGCACCGGCGCATCCACTTGTACGCGAAAGCAACTTGCGTCTCGTCGTTGGCGGATTATCTACAAAGAGGGAGTACGAAAGTCGAGGGTTTGAATGGACGAGCCGGTATGTCTCCTGGACGATCGCGGCGTCATCGAAGTGGCGGGCGCCGATGCGACGGGCTTTCTGCAAAGGCTCATCACCAATAGCGTGCTGAATATTCCCAAGGGGGAAGGCCGCTATGCCGGGTTTTTGACGCCGCAAGGCAAATTGCTATTCGATTTCTTCGCCGTTCCGCTGCCGGAGGAAATTGGCGCGGGCTATTTGATCGATTGCGCAAGCGAGCAGACCGCCGATCTCGTCAAGCGGCTCAATTTGCATAAGATGCGAGCCAAAATCGCCATCGAGGATCAATCGGATAAATTTGCCGTCGCGGCGATTTTTGGCGGCGAGGTAGCAACGTGGGTTGATGGCGTTGTTTATCGCGACACGCGGACCCCCGGCATGGGCCTGCGCATTATCGTGCGGCGCGGCGATGCCTTGGCACGCTTCCAAAATGCTGGCGCGGCCTCACGCTACGAGGCACACCGCATCGTGCAAGGCGTACCGAAAGGCGGCGTCGATTTTCCCTATGGCGACGCCTTCGTGCATGACGTCAACCTCGATCTTCTGAACGGCGTCGATTTCAAGAAAGGCTGCTATGTCGGCCAAGAAGTTGTCGCCCGCGTTCAATTCCGCAATTCGGCAAGAAAGCGTATCATGAAAATCCGTTTCGATGGCCCGGCTCCGGCGCAAGGCACTGAAATAACGGCGGGTGAAACGAACGTCGGCCGGATCGGCTCGACCAACGGCGCCGAGGGGCTCGCGATGGTGCGGCTCGACCGATTGGAAGAGGCGCGGGCGGCGGGTGTTGCGCTAAAGGCGGGCGATGTATCAGTCGCTGTAACCTTGCCAGGCTGAGGGGCATTCATGCGGGAACACCCGGCTTTGGAGTTGGCGCTTTCACGGCTCGACGGCAAGCCGCGCTGCCCATGGCCCGGCGACGACCCTCTCTACCTGTCCTATCACGACGAGGAGTGGGGCGTACCGGAGCGCGACGACCGGGCGCTCTATGAAAAGCTCGTGCTCGACGGATTCCAGGCGGGGCTGTCGTGGATCACGATCTTGCGCAAGCGCGAAGCATTCCGCGCCGCGTTCGATCGTTTCGATCCGGAAAAGATCGCGCGCTACGATCGCGCGAAGATCGATGCCTTGATGCAAGATTCCGGCATCATCCGCAACCGCGCGAAAATCGAAGGCGCTGTTGCCTCCGCCCGCGCCTGGCTAAAAATTCAAGAAGACGAAGGCTTTTCAAATTATCTTTGGGACTTTTTCGACGGACGGACGATCAAGAACCATTATCGCGACGTGAGCGAGATTCCGGCGCAAACCCCGCTCTCGATGAAGATCGCCAAGGATCTAAAAAGCAAGGGATTCAAGTTCTGTGGGCCCACTGTCGTCTACGCCTTTTGTCAGGCGACCGGCATGGTCAACGACCATCTTGTGAGCTGCTGGCGCCACGCCGAATGCGCGTCCCGATGAGTGAAGCCCGGGCGTGGGTCCGCTTGCCATCCGGCAAACGGCTCGATCTCTTGAACCCTACGCCCTTTGATTGGGAAGATCGGGACCTGGCGTTGGGCCTTGCCCGGACCTACCGTTGGGGCGGCCACTCCGCGTGGCCATTGCCGCTGCCGGTGGCGCAGCACTCGCTTCTCGTTCTGGCCTTGCACCGGCGCCGCGTCGAAGGCTCCTCGAATGCCCGGGTGGAACTGCGCGAATTGCTCCATGACGCCGAAGAAGGTTTACTCGGTTTCGATTGCATTTCGCCCGCAAAGCCGCTGCTTGGCGAGGCCTTTCGCACACTCACCGCGCGGCTGGAAAACGCCGTCGCCATCCGCTACGGTTTGCCGCCCTGGACGCCCGCGGAGCGAGCGGCCCATAAGCGGGCGGACCGCGTGGCCGCCGCCTCCGAGGCGGTCCATGTCGTAGGCTGGACGCAGGACGAAGTGCGCAATATCTTGCGCATTCCTTACACCGCGCTTGCAGACGACCCCTTGCGCGATGTCTATGGCGGCAAGGCCTGGGAACCCTGGGCGCCAAAACTCGCCGCCGAGCGTTTTTTGAGTGAACTTGAACGCTTGATGTCCGCCAGGAACACCGCATGAGCGTAAAAATCGTGTGATCTACCGGGCGGATTCGGCAAGACAAGCCCTCCAGCATTCCCGCCGATCCCAATCCAGGCTATGGAAGGATGCAATTCGCTCGGTACCCAAAGGCCCGGTTCGATGCCTCGCATCCACGTCTGCCCGCTTTCAAAGCTGTCGGAGACGGTCCGTGCGACGGGCGCGCGAAGCCTCGTCACCTTGATCAACGAGGGAACGCCGGTCAGGCGCCCCGCCGGGATCGCCGCTGAGAATCATCTTGTGGTCGTCCTTTCCGACATTGTCGTGGAACTCGAAGGCCATACGCTTGCAAACGAATCGCACGTCGAAAAACTCCTCGCCTTCGTTCGGCGATGGGACCAGACGGGGCCCTTACTGATCCATTGCTGGGCAGGTGTGAGCCGCTCGCCGGCGGCGGCGTTTATCGCGGCCTGCGCCTTGCGCCCGCATCGCCATGAGGGCGAGATCGCGCAAGCAATTCGTGCGAATTCGCCTACCGCAACGCCGAACACCCGGCTCGTTGCCATCGCCGACGCCATGCTTGGGCGCAACGGGCGGATGGTTGCCGCCGTCGACAAAATCGGCCGGGGGTTAACTTGTTTCGAAGGCGCACCTTTTGCTCTGGAGTTGCGTTGAATCGCAACGGCGGTTAGAGCATTTTGTGCGAAGCCGAGGCCGGTTCGCGTCAGGATACCGCGTGAAGCCGAAAAAAGAGACGCCCGTGCCCGCCACCAACACAGATATCGCCGCCATGTCTTTCGAGGATGCACTCAAGGAGCTCGAACAGATCGTGGACAAGCTCGAAAAAGGCACTGTCGGGCTTGAGGAGTCGATTGCAGTCTACGCGCGCGGCGAGGCTTTGAAGACACATTGCAATGAATTGCTCAGGAACGCCGAACAGAGAATCGAAAAAATTACCTTGGCCGCCGATGGCCGGCCAAGCGGAACCGAGCCGCTCGACGTGGAATGAATCCGGGGTTGCTCTTTGTACCGATCCAGCATCAAAGGCAATGCTGCCGCCGCTTCCATCCCGAACCGAAACTGCCGCCAGCATCAATCGCTATCTCTCGGCTCCCGATACGGCGCCGAGTGCGCTCGTCGGCCGCCGCGGTTCCCAGGAATTCCGGCGAAAGCTTAGGGGCCGTAGTGGCTCAAATACCATTTTCTTCTCAAATCGCCTGGCAGCTTGCCGCCGTTAGCTGCAAGTATCACCATAATCTGGTTGTGAAGCCAGATATTCATCGAGTCGGAATTACTGGTATCACCATCGTAGTGAAGCTCCTTTGCAAGTTCCTTACGCGCAAGGAGACTGCTGTCTACGGACAAGAGCTTCATCAGATCGACGATGGAGTGTCTCCAATCGAGCTTCTCGGTTTTTTTGTTGTTCAAGGCGTCGAGCACTGCGGCGACATCCACTGATGGCCCCGGCGGCGGCGATGAAGTCGGAGCGGGGGCGGCTGGCGCCGCGTTCGTCGCTCCGCTAGCTTGAGCAGAGGGCACAGCCGGAGCAACAGCGGCGGGCGAGGCTGGCGCGTTGCCCAATACTTTAGACATGATCGTCCCTAAGATGCTCACCGCACGCTCCTATATTTCCTGTCGAATAAGGGGGGAGTGCGCCTTCTCTGTCGCGTCCACGCCCGGCGGCCCGAGCAGCGCGTGTGACTTGTGTGGCCAATCACCCAGTCTTCCGGCCGCCGAAAAATATTCTTCTGCATTCGTTAATGCGCACCTCTCCCGTGAGTTCCAGCCGAAGGGCCCATGGGCTGCCTTGTGGCGTTCTTGGAGCCCTAAAATTTTGGTCAACGTAGCCCAAGTTTTGTATACTATTATTTGTATACTATCATATGTGGACTGTCCCGATGGGCAAGTGCTTTTTCTGACGCTCCGAACGATTCGGCGGCTCGTGGTCATATGTCCAGACTGATTGCGCGGAGCAATCCAACCGAGGTTTGGCCGCATGGGTGATTATGCCGTTGCCGCGCCGCCGCTTGTCTCGCTGCCCGCGCCACCGGGAAAGCCGTTCCCGGTCCGGCGCATTTTTTGCGTCGCCCTGAATTACAAGGACCACGTCAAGGAAATGGGCGGAAATCCCGAGACCGACCCGCCGTTTTTCTTCATGAAGCCGGCCGGGGCCATCGTCCAGAATGGTGGAACAATGCCTTATCCGCCAGCGACGAAAGATCTTCAACATGAAGTCGAGCTCGTTGTGGCGATGAACATGGGCGGGCGGAATATTCCACCCGAGGCGGCCGACGAGTTGGTTTTCGGCTATGCCGTGGGTCTCGATATGACGAAACGCGATGTCCAAACCGAATTGAAGAAGAAGGGCCGGCCATGGGAAATGGCCAAGGCGTTCGACTTTTCCGCGCCCTGTTCCGCCATAGCGTTAAAAGCCCGTACTGGCGCGATCGCCAAAGGCAAGATCGAATGCAGGGTGAACGGGCAATTGCGGCAAAGCAGCGATCTCGGCGGCATGATTTGGGGCGTTCCCCAAATCATCCATTATCTTTCGCGGCAAATCGAAATCGCACCGGGCGATCTTATCTTCACCGGTACGCCGGCGGGCGTAGGACCCGTCGTCAAAGGCGACAAGATCGAAGCAGCGATCGCGGGATTGGCGCCGCTGTCGATCGAGATCGGCTGAGTCCATCCTTCGTGGATCGTACTCTATTCTATATTGCTTCCGACATGCATCCTAGCGGCGGACTGCGGCTTGGCGTCGAGCTCCTGGATTTGTTTCCAGCTATTCGACTGTGCAATCATCCGCCGTATTGCGGCAACATTGGCCGCCGCATCTCTGCCCTCGAGATCACGCCGCGCCATCTCCTCGGCGCTCGCAAATTTGCCTTCGAGGGCAAGGACGAGGGCGAGATTCTGGCGCACCGGTTTGTCGGCATCGTGCTGTGCCGCTGCTTCTTGCAATGTCTTTTCGGCTTGCGGCAATTTTTTCGAAAGCGCGTAGGAAAGTCCGAGATTAGACAATACGTGTGGTTGATCCGGTACGATTTTGAGCGCCGCCGCGTAGTAGGCTTGCGCTCGCTCGTGATCGCCGAGCTGATCGGCGACCGAGCCTTGCGCGGAAAGCACGGACCAATCCGGTCGCTCGGGAGTATGGGCATGAGCCAATACCTCGGCCGCCTCCTGCGACCGCCCGGCATCGGCCAAGGCCTTGCCATATGCGCCGAGCACCTCCACGTCGCGGGGAAATTTGATCGCCAGCCGTTGCAACACCGCCACGGCCTGGGCATTTTCCGTCATGCTGCGTAGGACCCGCGCGTAATTTAGCGCTGTCGCCTTATCGTCCGGGTTGCGGTCGTATTGGCGCCCCAATTCCGCTGCGCTCTGCCGGATATCCGGCTCGGGTGCGACGCCGGTCGAACCAGCGATGTCTTGCAGACTGCTGGAGCAGCCACCGAGACAAAGCGCGGCGGCCAATAACGTTCCCCGTATGGCGGAGGCCGTACGCTGCCGCAGACGGCCTTCCCGAGCGAGAATTGCGATGTTTCGTCGATTCAATTTCATGAGGTCCGCCATGCTCTTGCGCCACGCCTTGATTCGGTCCGGATTTGCGTATCGTCGGCTATTAACCCTGAGCATGGCTTACGTGGCTCGCCTCAAGGCGCGGATTTTTTCGCAAATTCCCAAACTGCCGGAAAACCCGCTTTTCAGGCAAGGAGCGGCACCGAAATCCGGGGTAAAATTCTTTGCCGGGTCAGCCGATGCCCCGGAATCGCGCGGGGAAAGTCGAAACTACGCTTTTGTCGCGCCGAGGGCTGGCGACTTTTTCTTGGCGGAAACCGGATCCGCCCTGACCAACGGGAAAGGCCGGGCCGTCAGCCTTCATTGCTCGCCTTGCGGTGCTGCCGGAACGAGCACTTCGGTCGCGGTTACGACATGGGCCTGCTGAGCCATGGGTGGCATGGGCCGGCGTTCGCCCCCCGCTCTCCGGCTCGCCGTCCAAGTCTTGCGATCAAGTTGAAACCGGTCGCAAGAATGCAGGCCGCCACGCGCGGGCAGGAAGTCGAGGCCGGTATCCACAAAGGCAAAGCCGGACTTTTCGAGGACACGCCGGGAGGCAATGTTGTTGGCGCGCGAGTTGGCGAGAATCCGGTTCGCCCGGGTGAGGCTGAAAACCGTGCCAACAAGCGCCTTGACGGCTTCGCTGGCGAACCCCTTGCCCCAAACGGGCGGCGCGAGAACGTATCCGAACTCGATGTCCGTCCCCGAGCCCAGGGTCGCGCTAACGAGGCCTATCGTTTGGCGAGCGCCGCCTTTTTGGGTAATCGCCAGGACGAGCGCGATTGCGTTGGCGTTGCCGGTGCGTGCCCCCATAATGAAACGCTCCGCTTCGCCTGGCGGGTAGGGATGTGGAATCGATGCGGTCATCCGCGCGACTTGCGCCAGGCTCACGAAACTCGTGATCGCCGGTGCGTCGCAGGCGCGCGGCCAGCGCAGCCAAAGCCGCTTGGTTTCGATGCGGAAGATGTCGTCGGCGGTCAACTCCGGGAACATGCGGGCTCCGGCCGTCTCGCGAGGTCTCGCACCACCATCAACTAGCGGCGGCCCCAAATGGCTTTGAAACCCTATGGAAAGCAATTTCGGTGCCCTTTAGCCGGTCTTCCCATCCCCGGTCCAGCAAAATTCGTTATTTGATTGCAAGGGTTACGGGCGCGGCCGCCGCGCATTTCATGAGAGCATTAATAAGGTCCCGGACGGAATAAGGCTTTTGAAGAATATCGGTTGCAGTTCGAAAAGCAGGCTGACCCTGACTGACGTCGACGCCAGTCGTAATCACCACGGCTACTCCACGCTCCGACAGTGTTTGTACAAGCGGGCTGGCATCTCCATCCTCCAAAAATAAATCGACCAGCGCCACATCGAATGGGAAGCCTTCGTCGAGAGCAATTTTCGCCGCGGCTACTGAATTCGCTATTCTAACAACGGCAGCACCGGCATCCAGGAGATCGGACTCGGCGCCCATCGCAATCAGCGCGTCGTCCTCGATGACGATCGCCGACTTTCCCTTGAGCGGTAACTCCCCGGAGTATTGCATGAGCGTACCCTATTGCATGGGCGTGCCTTGGTATTTGTCTAAACATGCAACTCCACCCCCCGCCTGTCTGTTCGATGCCCGACACAATTGCGCCACAATTCAAAAAATTTGAATTACGGCAATGCGGCGCTCATTTGGTCATGGATAATGCCGTAGCACTCGCACGCCACGCCTTTGAGCCCCTCGTGGTCGATAATAACGATCCGGCCCCGGCGATGTTGAATGAAACCCGCCTGTTCAAGCTTGCGAGCCACCAGAGTAACCGTCGTCCGCCGAACCGCGAGCATTTGCGAAAGAAATTCCTGGGTCAGCGGAAGGACATCAGTATCGATCCGATCCCGAGTCTGGAGCAGCCAACGGGCTAATCGGGATTCCGCGGGGTGGAGAGCGTTGCACGCCGCCGTCTGCTGAACCTGCGCCAAAAGCACTTCAGTATAGCTTGCCATTAAATTTCTGAGAGTTTCACTTTTCTGAACGGCCGCCTTAAATTGCAGACTGGAAATGCGCGAAGCCACCAGGGGAGCCTGGACGATCGCCCTCGCAAAACCCCGGCGGACGCCGAATCCAGACAGGGCTCCAACCACGCCTTCGCTTCCAACCGTGGCGGTCTCGATACCTTGCCCATCCGACATTACGGCCAGAAGGGAAACCATTCCCTGATGGGGAAAATAAATTCGCTCAACCGGTTCGCCCGCCTCTTGCAAAAGCGATCCCAATTCGAACGACAGATCCTTCAAATGGGGAGCCAAAAGAGTATGATCTGCGGACGTGAGCGCCGCGAGCAGACGATTCCGTCTGCCGTGGCCGGAGTGATCCGACGCCATAGCCATGTTCCCTGCCCGACCGGTGGACCAATAACCGCAGGGATGGAAAGGCTGGCGCGCCGATAAGCGCCTCCACGGAAACCGCTGATACTCACATAGCATAGAAAAGCAGCTTCCGCCAGATCTCCGGCATAGCGGGAGAAACTTTTCTGGCGGCCGTGGGTTAAGCGCCAGCGTAACCCACAGAATTGTTTCGGGATTACGCTACGATCGAACATGACCGTGGCTTTAAAAATCATAAAACTTAATAATATGGCCGCGTTACTTGATCGAGCCGCGCTCCATCGAATATCGGCTCCGCCCATACCCGAGATTCTTTTTCACGATCGGAAGAATGCCCGCCACGATTCTTTGGACGCCGAGTACATTGGGGTGCTCCTTGTCGCTCAGCATCAGCCTCGAATTGCCTAGAAAGAAGGAATAAAGGGGATCTTATGCCTGGCTGCAAGCGTTGGATAGATTGAATCGAACGAGGCCGTGTACACGGGCCCGAATTTAGGGAGCGATAGCATTCCGGCACGCGGGCGCCTTCCGCCTTGCAAAGGCGTATGATCTGATCGAGATTACCAAAGACCGTTTGCGGATCGGTCTCGTTTAGCATGTCGTTGCCGCCAAGCTCGACAATGACGAGATCTGCCCAACTTGGAGTGCCGTTGGAAGCGGTGCAAAGCATCGGCAGTCGTATCGCCCGCCTCGCAGCCATTGAAGACAACAATCACATTGCCGTAGCCCTCGGAGTGCAGGCGTCTCGCAAGAACATTGGGGCAGCGCCCTCCGGCAGATGAAAGCCTGAGCTGAGGCTATCGCCGTACACCAGCAAGCGTAACGGCTGGGCCGCAGCCAACTCCGAACACCGTCACGGCGGCAATGAACCGCGCGTCACGGCGGATTGCGCTCGAAAAAAACGTGATGCTCGTCATATTTGCGGACTTCATTTTTCATGGAGAAATAGCCGGGATTTTTGATGGAGAAATAGCCGGGTCTTTGGACGCGCTCCGGAGCTTGACGCGGAAGGCGTCGACTTTCGAGATCGTATGCTGGCCCGTACTGGCGCGAACTCGATGAAGCCCAAATCTACGGCAGCTGATGACGAGGCCGTCAATCGTCGTCAATCAGTCCGACAAACACAACGCCGGAAGCTATTCCGACCAGTTCACAAACTCCTCCGAGGAGACTACTGGGGGCAAGGATGGCGAGTCCAAGATACAGAGCTGCAGCACAAATCACGCCGCTGCCTATGGCCCAGCTAGACATTTTTTCCTCCCGCGCCTTCGCTCCGGGGCCTTTCAAAACTCCTTTGGTGGGCCTGGCGCTTTTGTGTGCTCACTACGCTTTATTTAAGAGAAGCCTTGAGCGTTACACGGCATGTTCGAGCGTTTTTATGTAGGCAAAAACCGCCGCGCTCGTCTGTTGGAGACGCGACAATTCGATCGAATTATTTTGCGATGCTTGGATTTCGAGGCGGGGCTGAAAGGCGCGAAGCTCAGAAAAACCCCGCGATAAGAACACTCCAACCTTATTCCGCGGCCTTTGCTTGCGGCCTTGGCCGTACGGAAACGTACGAACGTCCACCGGCTTTACTCTGGAAAGCGACTTGTCCTTCGATCAACGCATATAACGTGTGATCGGTGCCGATTCCGACATTCGCTCCCGGATGCCATTTGGTGCCGCGCTGGCGCACTATGATGTTGCCCCCGGCGACCGCCTCGCCGCCAAATTTCTTCACGCCCAGGCGACGGCCTTTGGAATCGCGGCCATTGCGGGACGAACCGCCTGCTTTCTTATGTGCCACCGATCGGGCTCCTAATACCTAAGCACGAAATGTGCCAGTTGACGCTTTTCAGCAATCAAAATTGATTTTAATGCACATCCCTAATGGACGAACGTGGGGTTATTCCAAAGGGGCGCTCCGAGGGGACGATTCGACGCCACCAGTCGAAAATCCGGTGATCCGCACAAGGGTTAAATCCTGGCGATGCCCCCGTTTACGCTTGGAGTTCTGCCGCCGCCGTTTTTTGAATGCAATTGCCTTCGGTCCGCGCGTCTGCTCGACAATCTCGCCGCCGACGCTGGCGCCATCGATATAAGGGGTTCCTACCGCTGGATTGCCGTCTTGCGAGAGCATGAGAACGGAGTCGAACGTCACGCTATCGCCGGGATTGCCGGCGAGTGTCATGACTGTGATCGTATCGCCCGCAGCGACGCTATATTGCTTGCCGCCGGATTTGATGACCGCGAACAACTTACTTCCCTCGTGTTCCATTGAAGGCACCGACCGGCCAAGCTCCATAATTGGCGGCTGGTGAACCTCGCAACCGCTTCAACGGCGGCCTATCCGGAGGCAGCATATCCTCACATATATGATTGATATATAAGGTATCGTCCGTCCATTCCCGCTGCGCAACAACACCCCTTGCATTGCAAGGCTGCATTCTCCGCAATACAACAGCCAACCGTAAAGACGGGCAGACGCCTCGTTATTTGGTCCGGGCGTCCTCTACAAAGCTTGGGGCCGGTTGTCAACCAACCCACGCGGGCCGCCAGGGGCAACGCAAGGCAAAAAATCGCCAAGGCGATTAGGGCCAGCCAGCCGGCCTTGCGCGCCGTAACGCAAAGCTTATGTGCTTATGCGGGCGGGCCAAGCCGTCGCAGCCGGTCGAGCGCTCCCTGAAGAATGAATGCGGCCGCCATCTTATCGACGGCGCGCGCGCGCTTGGCACGCGAGACATCCTGCGCGATCAGCAAGCGGGTGACGGCCATGGTCGAAAGACGTTCGTCCCAAAACACGCAAGGGCGCGCCGAAAGCGGCCCAAAATTGCGCACGAAGGCGCGGGCCGCCTGCACGCGTGGACCTTCCGAACCATCCATGTTCAGCGGCAAGCCGACGACGAGCGCCGCGGCATCGAATTCTTCCATGAGCGCGACGAGCCGCGCCGCATCGTTGGCGAATTTCGTGCGCTTGATCGTTTCCAGCGGCGTCGCGATCCGCCGCTCGACGTCGGAAAGCGCGAGGCCGATGGTCTTGCTGCCGAGATCGGCGCCGATGAGCCGCTGACCGGCGCCGATGCGAAGCGCTAAACCATCGAGTTCCAAAACTTCCGCCGCCATCGAGCGCCCTTCAAGACATATCGTTACGTTCATATTGGTGTATATCCATGCGCGCATGCCTATGCTTCTCGCCTCTCGCTTTGGCCCGCGTAAATGGAGACCTCATGAACCTGATTTGGCTCGGCCACTCGGCTTTCCGCATCGAACTTGGCCCGGCGGTCATCCTGATCGACCCGTTTCTCACCGGCAACCCTAAATTCACCGGCGACGCCGCTAAGGCCGCGGCAGGAGCGACCCACATTGTGCTGACCCACGGCCATGACGACCATATCGGCGACGCCGCCCAGATCGCCAAAACGACCGGCGCGCAAATTATTTCGAATTTCGAAGTCTGCATGTATCTCAATGCCCAAGGCGCGGAAAACATCAACCCCGGCAACACCGGGGGCACTATCGATTGCGGCGCGTTCAGCGTGAGCCTCACCCAGGCGTTGCATTCGTCGGGAACCGTCGTCAATGGCCAGCCCATCTACCTCGGCAATCCGAACGGCATCGTTATCAAGGCACGGGGCGCGCCTTCTGTTTATCACATGGGCGATACGGACGTGTTCTCCGATATGGGTTTGATCGCGGAGATTCATTCCCCCAAGATTGGCCTTGTGCCGGTCGGCGATCGTTTCACCATGAGCGGACGGACGGCGGCGCTCGCTGTCACGCGTTTCTTCAAATTCGAGACTGTTGTCCCCTGCCACTACGGGACCTTCGATCTTCTCGATCCTGACGCCAGCCAATTCGTCGCGGCGATGCAAGGCCATCCGGCAAGAGTTGTTGTGCCCCGCCCAGGCGAGGTCTTGGCGTTTTGATTGCCGCACCGAACGTTTGGCGCGGACAGGCGGAAACGAAAAATGCGAGAAAGTGAGCGCATGATTCCTAAAGCTTGCGGACTTATTGGGTAGGATCGAGCGAACCTTCGATATGCGAGCTACGCCATGGGCATTTTTTCCGGAACCGGGACCGATTGGTTGCCCGGTTCAGGATTGGCGAATATCAACCGGCAGTCACCAGGCGAGCCGAATGTCAAAGCTGCGAATGCGGGCATTGCGGGCCCCGCCATTCCGCAAGAGACCAGGACGCTATTCGACCGGGCGGACGAACTTTTGCAGCAGGGGACGCGCTCCGAAGATACGCAGGCGCTGATCGAGGCCATCGACAGCTATCGCCGCGGCCTCGCTCTCCTGCCGCGCGCGGAATGCCCGCGCCAACGGGCTTTGGCGCACACGAATCTAGCCGTTGCGCTCGAAACGCTTGGCGCGCGCGAGAATGCGACGGCGCGGCTCGAAGAAGCCGTCGCAGCCTATCGCGAAGCCTTGAAGGAATATGCAAGCGCACGCACGCCGCTCGATTGCGCCGCGACCCTGATGAATCTCGGCAATGCGCTCGCGAGGCTCGGCGAGCGGGAGAGCGGATCCATGCGGCTTGAAGAGGCCGTTGGCGCCTTTCACAAAGCGATGGAGGAATATACAAGCGAGCGCGCGCCCCTCGATTGGGCCGCCGCCCAGATGAATCTCGGCAATACGCTGAGAGTGCTCGGCGAGCGGGAGGGCGGGACGGTGCGGCTCGATGAGGCGGTAGAAGCCTATCGCGAAGCATTGAAGGAATATACCCGCGCGCGAGCGCCGCTCGAGTGGGCAACGGCCCAGATCAGTCTCGGCGCTGCGCTAGAGACGCTTGGCGAGCGGGAGGGCGGAACGGCGCGGCTCGAAGCGGCGGTCGAAGCCTATCGTGAGGCCTTGCAGGAATTGACCCGCGTGCGTGCGCCGCTTGAGTGGGCTACGACCCAGAACAATCTCGGTACCGCGCTCAAGGAGCTCGGCAAGCGGGAGGGCGGAACGGCGCGGCTCGCGGAGGCCATTGAAGCCCATCGCGAAGCCACCCAGGAATTGACCCGCGAACGCATGCCCCTCCATTGGGCCGTCACCCAGTACAATCTCGCCGTCGTTTACAGTACCTTGTTTGAAAAGGACAGCGAGCCGCGTCATCTCGACGATGCGATGGAGGCCATTGATGGAGCAATGGAAGAATTCCGCTCCGCCAATAAATCGCAATTAATCGAGATGGCCGGGCTTTTGCGCGAAAAAATCATCTCAGCAAGAGGCGCGTTTTAGCGGCATCGTGAGCGTGTGTGCTTCATAAAAAAAGCGCACGCTTTTCGTGACGGTGCAAACCGCAAGTGAGTTGCTATGGGCGTAGGACTTGATGACGCGCGCAGTCAATCACAAGACGCTTTAGGCTACGCACATGCGGGAAAGCGAAAGCCCCGGCGCGCGCGCGCAAGTAACTGGGGCAGACCGCGATAGAGAGCGGGCTTGCGCACTGCCGGCGTGGCGGTTGGGACGCCCTGAAAGCCAAGTGGGGTCCGGAGATTCCTTGAATGTCATTCATTGCACCGCGAGAAAAATCCCGCATCCCTTCACAAGATGCTGGCCCTCACCGCCGCCGCTCTGGCCGCTAGCGACGGCATGGCCTGCCGCGAGGTTTTGGCAAGACCGTGCTCGGTCTTGTGCCAATGATAGGGCCGCAGAATAAGATCGTAGATAGCCATCCAGGCGGCAGCGGCAGTCAGCAGATAATAGGGAAAGAGCAATGGCAAATAGGGCCAAAGAGCGAGCAGTTTGCGTCGCTGCATGCCAAGCAGCGCGAGCCATAGGATCGACGCTATTCCAAACAGCACCGCCGATAACCAAAGCACCGTCTCGATAAGTTCAAGAGCGGAGGCAGGCGCCGGCAGGCCGGCCCGTAAATCATAGACAATGAGCGCGGTGAAAAATGGCCAGAGCGGGGGCGCGATCACCAGACTGATCATCGTCAGGGCGAGCGCCAAACTATTCACGGCGCCTACCTCCCCGGCGACGCGGCGGGGATCGCGGGTGAGCGTGATGAAGGTCTGCATCCAGCCCTTGGACCAGCGCCGCCGCTGCCGCAGCCACGTAGCGATCCGCGCCGGCGCCTCTTCCTGCGTGCTCGAAGGCAAAATGCCGATGCCATAACCGAGTCGCGCGAGGCGAAGACCGAGATCGGCATCCTCGGTCACATTCCAGGCATCCCAGCCGCAAACTTCGCGTAAGACTTCGGTGCGAAAATGATTGGACGAGCCGCCGAGAGGGAGCGGCAGGCCAAGCCCGGCGAGGCCAGGGTTCAAAACATCGAACAAAACCGCATATTCGATCGCAAACAACCGGGTCAGCCACGAATCCTCGATATTGTCGATCGCGAGCCGGGCTTGCAGGCACGCAAGCTCGCGCGGAGCGCGCAAAAAACGTTCCGCTGCCTCGCGCAATTGGCCCGGAGCAGGCGCATCCTCGGCATCGAATACGACAAGGAGTTCGCCGCGCACCAGCGGCAAGGCGATGTTGAGCGCGCGGGGTTTGGTCCTTGGCCAGCCCGCTGGAGCCACGACGATCTCGTAGGTGGCAGGCAGACCCAAGGCCTCGATCGCCCGCCGCGTCGCGTGATCGTCGTGCTCGATCACGAGCTTGATGTCGAGCTTGCCACGCGGATAATCGAGCGCGGCGAGCGCGGCGGCGAGCTGCGGCACGACCCGTGCCTCCCGGTTCAGCGCGACGACGATCGAATAGACTGGCAGCCGGCGATCCTCGACGCGCGCGCGAAACGGCTGTTGGCCGCAAGCGATGCTCGCCGCGCCGGCGAACAGACGAAGCCAGATCGAGGCAAGGAAGAGACAGGTCGTCGACAATGTAACAAAGGCGAGGGTCGCCGCCGGCGCCAGGCTGAAGCCAAAGGCGGCGGCCGCGATGCCCGTGATGGCAAAGGCGCACTGCCCTGGGCTTGCGCCGGATTTCGCGGAAAGGCTCGGATCGAGGTTGGCAAGGCCGAGGCTTGCCTCGCGCAAAATCGACGCGGCTGCGGCCTCGCGCACCAAGCTGGACAAATGCGAAGGCGTCGTAATCGCAAGGCGGGTGCCCAAGCACTCGCCGCCGCGTGCCCTGGCCAAGAGATGGGCGAGCAATTGGCCGCGCGGCGCGGCGAGCCAACCTGGCCCTGCGGCGCCATCGAGCGGCGCGAGGCCCGCATGGATCGCATGCGGATAGCGCGCGCCAGAACCTAGGGAGATCTCGCCGTCGATAAAGGCCGCGCCAAGGCGATGCGCCAGACAACGATAAAAAAAACTCTCCCCGGTTGTTCCATTCGCAAGAAGAGCGGCCTCCGGCGCGACGGCTTGCCTACGTGCCTCCACTGCTGCACCGAGCAAAACCGCCGGGCTCACACCGTAGTGGGCGAGAAATGCGAATCCGGCCGGCAAAGGGGCGGGACGCCATTCCGCGGCTGCACCCGGATGCGGGCGAACCGGCGCTTTCGGCAGCAAGCCGGTCAGGGGCTGGGCGGCTGCAATTGCGCTAGGCCGGGGCAAATCCGTCTGTCCAAATGGTACAAACCGAACAAGCAAGGCTTAGCAAATCTGTGTATATTTATCTATTGATATTTATCAAAAATTACAACAAACGAAAAATATGTGCCCGGCTAGCGCCTTACCTCGTATGCCATAGCTACTGCCGAGCCGCCGCTAGCGGGAGCGCGTCCCTATCGAACAAGCCGGCGAGTTTTACGGGACGTGCCCTAGTGACGCAGCAGAGGAGGCGCGTGAGCGGGTTTTCTTTGGTGTTTCGCGTTGGGAACGGAAAAAGAAAGCAGGCTGCACACATAGCCGATTTGGAGAGCTACGTTCAGCAAAGCGAATTCAAGAAGCGTTCGCAGTAGGCCGTTTTCGAGGGCGGCGGACCTAACGACAACCGCGACAAAGATGAATGCGCAAGCCGGGAGGAGAACCAAAATTTTGAAAAACCGCCCGAGAACCGCCCCCAAAAGGACGCACACGATGATTAAATTGGCCACACAATTTCTCCTTGGTGACGCGGCTAACTATACCGTAGCAATAATTAATTGTCGATATTCATCATACATCCGGAAAGCAATTCCGCAAGCCCTATTTTTGGTATTGATGCAAAGCTCAAGGAGCCCGAACTACTCTCTTTCGTGTTGCGAGAGTAGCTTTGCCACGTAAACAATTCGCAACGTAAGCCGGTGCAATGCGAGCGAACGCGCGTTATTTGCGCCGGAACGTGAGATAGGAAGGCCTTCGCCCGCTGTGGAGCGCTTTCGCTTCGTATCTCGTGCCCGCCCAACCGTCCCAGGGCGTTTGCCAATCCCTGGGGCCCGCCGGCGCCCAGACAAAATCGGGCGAGCGCAAGACCCTCGCCAAGCTCCAGCCCGCATTGGCGTCGATGTCGGTTGCGAAGCGAAGTTCCCCGCCCGGACGCAGCGTGCGCGCGAGCGCCGCCAGCGTTTCGTCCGACAAGAACCGGCGCTTGTGGTGGCGCCGCTTTGGCCATGGGTCGGGATATAGCAAATAGGCTCCGTCCAAGGCCTCGTTCGGCAGCGCATCGATCACCGCCCGCGCGTCGCCATTATAGAGGCGCACATTGCGCAGTCGGCCCATTTCTATGAGCGCTAAGGCCTTGGCGATGCCGTTTAAAAAAGCCTCGCAGCCGATATAGCCAATCTCGGGATGAGCATGTGCCTGGGCGGCGAGATGCTCGCCGCCGCCAAAGCCAATCTCGAGCCAAAGCGCTGCGGGCTTAGGGGCAAATAGGCACGCGGGATCGGGAATGGGCAGTGAGGGGTCGAAGCTGAGAGACGGCAAAACGGTGCTCAGAAGCGCGGCATGATGAGCGCGCAGCTTTTTGCCCCGGCGTCGGCCATGCAAGCCTGGCGAAATCGGTTGGGTTTCTTGCGCAGTTGCAGCGCCGGGCCGCCGCGATGGCGGCTTTCCGGTTTGTCCAGGATTCATGTCCTGCCTGCCGCCGCGCAAGCTTAGCAAATCAAGCGAGGTGCGCTTTCAGGGTCTCCGCCAAATCGGTCTTTTCCCAGGAAAAACCGCCCTCCGCGTCGGGGACGCGGCCAAAATGGCCGTAGGCGGCGGTGCGTGCGTAAATCGGCTGGTTAAGCTTAAGATGCTCCCTGATTCCGCGCGGGGAAAGGCGCATGACCTCGAAGAGAGTTGCCTCGAGCTTTTGTTCCGCGACTTTGCCCGTGCCATGGGTATCGACATAGATCGACAGCGGCTCGGCGACGCCGATCGCGTAGGAAAGCTGGAGCGTGCAGCGATCGGCGAGCCCGGCGGCGACCACGTTCTTGGCAAGGTAGCGCGCGGCGTAGGCAGCCGAGCGATCGACCTTCGTCGGATCCTTGCCCGAAAACGCCCCGCCGCCGTGCGGCGCCGCCCCGCCATAGGTATCAACGATGATTTTGCGGCCCGTCAGGCCGCAATCGCCGTCGGGACCGCCGATCACGAATTTGCCGGTCGGGTTGACGTGCCAAACCGTGTCCGGCGTGATCCAGGCGTCCGGCAAGGTTTTCCTTATGTGGGGTTCGACGATATCGCGCACGTCGTGCGAGCTCAAATCTTCGTCCAGATGCTGCGTCGAAAGCACGATTTGCGTTACGCCGATGGGCTTGCCATGCACATATTTGACCGTGAGCTGGCTTTTCGCGTCCGGGCCGAGCTTGGCGGCGGAGCCCCTGCCCGCCTTGCGTTCGCAAGCAAGCACCTCGAGAATTTTGTGGGCGTAATAAATTGGCGCCGGCATGAGTTCGGGCGTTTCGCGGCAGGCATAGCCGAACATGATCCCCTGGTCGCCCGCTCCCTCGTCCTTATTGCCTACGGCGTCGACGCCTTGGGCGATGTCGGCGGACTGGGCATGGAGCAGAATTTCGACGTTGGCGTTTCGCCAATGGAAACCGTCCTGCTCATAGCCGATGTTCTTGATCGCGCCGCGCGCCGCGGCCTCGATCGCATCCTGGCTAATCGCCGCGCCGCGCACTTCGCCCGCTATGATGACACGGTTGGTCGTCGCCAAGGTCTCGCAGGCAACCCGTGTCCGATAAGGGTCCAAACCGGCCTTCGCGCCTTCGCGGAAGAAAAGGTCGACAATCTCGTCTGATATCCTGTCGCACACCTTGTCCGGATGGCCTTCAGCCACGGATTCACTCGTAAACAAATAATCTTCGCGAGCCATGAGCTCATCTCCGCTATAAAGGATTTTCGCGATAAGGCTTTTGGTAAGCCGTTCGGTTTGTCAAGCCATTCGCGCCAACATGTTCGTCAAAGCGAACACGTTCCACTTACCTTGTCGTGTCTTCATCGGGGTCCGGGGGTTCGCACGGATCAGGGGCTCGCTCTTCGCCGGCGAGCGAGGTCACGAGATCGACAATCCGCTTGCGAATTTTTGGATCATGAATCCGGGCAAAGGCCATGTTCAAATGCAGGCCCTCGGTGGTCGCTAAAAAGTCCGCGACATAGGGAGTGTTTGAATCTTCCGCGACGCCCATCTGCCCCGGTTCGGGATTGGCAATCGCTTGAAAGGAAGGCGCTCCTTCGAAAAAAAAGGCCGGTGGAACGTCGAGCGTGCGCGAAATCTGCTGAAGTCTGCTCGCCCCGATCCTATTCGTGCCTTTCTCGTATTTCTGAACCTGTTGAAACGTCAGACCCAAGGCTTCTCCTAATTTTTCCTGGGTCAAGCCGAGCATGACGCGGCGCATGCGAACGCGGCTGCCGACGTGCCGATCGATCGGGTTGGGTACTTTTTTCACGAAGGCTGTTCCAACCGCCACGCTTCCGCCGTAGCCGCCGGAAGCCGGTATGCCGGAACGATTCGGTAGCGTCATGGTCTCTTATAACGCAAAAGCGGCCCGGCAACTATCGGCGGATCTAATATTGCTTGTAGGACACGAAATGTCCGGTTTAGGCAGCGTACGATTTATCCGGTATTTTCGAGCTTTTTGGAGGGTTAGGGATGCCCCCGCATGAAATCTTCAGGAGGTGCGGCGAAAATTCTGCTTTGGCCACCCAATAACTTGCCGGCGGCGCGAGAAAAGACCCGCGAAATGGAGACCCAAAATGTTCGAAGTGTCGGCTCATGGGGTTCGCTTGGCTTTTATCGACGAGCGGCCGGTGCCGGGCAATCGCGGCGAGCCGATCCTTCTCATTCATGGGTTCGCCTCGACCCATGCGGTAAATTGGGTTTTCCCGCAATGGGTAAAGACCTTGACGGCGGCGGGGCGGCGCGTCGTTGCGTTCGACAACCGGGGGCATGGCCGCAGCGAAAAATTTTATGACCCCGCCGCCTATGCCATGCACAAGATGGTGGGGGACGCTTGCGCGCTTCTCGATCATCTCGGCATCGAGACGGCCGACGTGATGGGCTATTCGATGGGCGCGCGGATCGCCGCCTTTTTTGCCAAGGAGCACATGAGCCGCGTCCGCTCGATGATCCTCGGCGGTCTCGGCCATCATCTTGTCGATCGCGCCGGGCTTCCGCTTGCCCTTGTCGAGGCGATGGAGGCGCCCTTGCTCGCCAGCCTTGCCGACCCGACGCAGCGGATGTTCCGCGCCTTCGCCGAGGCGACCAAGAGCGATCTCAAGGCGCTCGCCGCATGCGCGCGGGGCGCCCGCCAAGTTCTGAGCGAGACCGAAGCAGGAGAAATCGATGTCCCTATACTGGTCGCAGTCGGAACCAAGGACGACGTTGCGGGCAACCCGCATGAACTCGCTGCGTTGTTCAGGCGGGCACGAGCGGTGGATATATCTGGCCGCGACCACAATCGCGCCGTAGGAGATACAGTCTATAAAGCTAGCGTATTAGAATTTCTTGAACGGCGCCCTTGAGGGCTGTCACTCTGGCTGATTATATTTCGGTGATGGCTTGTCAAACTTGGCTCGCGCAAGTTTTTCCGCCGTGCTAATGACGGCGAAGGAGAGGATAAGTCTAACCTCTGCCGGAACGGTGAAATTGGCCTGGAGGCGGTTCATGATTTCCGTCAAGGGAACGGCAAAGGTTGTCACGCTTGCCCGTGCCGATCCGGTGTTCGCGAGAGTGCGCGCGGAGGCGGAGGACGCCGTTCGCAAAGAGCCGGACATTGCCGGTTTTATGTTTTCGGCGATCCTCAACCATGAATCGCTCGAAGCGGCGATCATCCACCGGCTGGGCACGCGGCTCGCCCATCAGGCCTTTCCGGGTGATCTCATCGAGCAGGCTTATTTTGAGGCGATCGCCAGCGATCCTTCGATTCCCGAGGCCTTCCGTGCCGACATCGCCGCCGTGGTCGACCGTGATCCGGCCTGCACGCGGCTGATCGAGCCGGTGCTCTATTTCAAGGGATTTCACGCGATCGAAACGCACCGGCTGGCGCATGCGCTCTGGACCGCCGGAAGGCAGGATTTCGCACTCTATCTTCAGAGCCGCTCCTCCGAAGTGTTCCAGACCGATATTCATCCGGCGGCGCGGATCGGCAAAGGCATTTTCCTCGATCACGCGACGGGTCTCGTCGTTGGCGCGACCGCGGTAATTGGTGACAATGTCTCGATGCTGCAGGATGTGACCTTGGGCGGCACTGGCAAGGGGCGCGGCGACCGCCACCCGAAGATCAAGCCCGGAGTGCTGATTGGCGCGGGAGCGAAGATTCTCGGCAATATCGAGATTGGCCATTGCTCGCGCATTGCCGCCGGTTCGGTTGTGTTGCATCCGGTGCCAGACCATAAAACGGTCGCGGGCGTGCCAGCGCGCATTGTCGGCGACGCGGGATGCGGCGAACCTTCGCGCGTGATGGACCAGATGGTTGCTATGACGTCTGATTTTTCGATTTGACATTGGCCAAGATTGTCCCCCGCGGATTTTTCTGGCAGAGCTTCGACCCTGCGTGCCAGTGAGCGGCGCGCGCTCCGGTGAGAGTGGGGTGCCTTTGAGGGTGCGTCGTGGACAAATCAGAATTGCGGAAATTGCAGGAATTCCTGCGTAAATCCCTCGACAACCAGGGAATCAGGGTTGCTCCCGGCAAGCGGAATCTGGACGATGCCGACGTGCAGCTGGGTGAGCGCCGGATCGGCGCGATCACAGTCGATGACGAGGATGGCGACAGGTCCTTCTCCTTCGAGATGAAGATTCCTGTCGAGCGGCCGGTGTTGCAGGATTATTTGCGCCGTCTTTTCGAGACCGCCAAATTGACGGTTGTTTCGCGCGGTAAAAAAGGCGATTCGGTCGACTTGAACAATGGCGGCGATTTTCTCGGCGTGATCTCGCCGGACGATCCCAAGGCGAAGAGTTTCACTTTGCAGATGGCGATCCTCGATTTCGATCTCGACGAATATTAGGGGCGGCAATGCCCATTTACGCGCTCGATGGCGTTTCGCCTATTCTCCCAAGCAATGGCCGGTACTGGATCGCGCCCGGCGCGCAAATCATCGGCAAGGTGCATCTCGAAACCGATGTGTCGATCTGGTTTGGCGCCATTCTGCGGGGCGACATCGAAGAGATATTCGTTGGCGCCCGCACCAATGTGCAGGATGGATCGCTGCTGCACACCGACCTGGGCTTTCCTTTGAGCATCGGTCAAGATTGCACCATCGGTCATCACGCTATCCTGCATGGTTGCACGATCGGCGAAAACAGCCTCGTCGGGATGGGCGCGACGCTTTTGAACGGCGCCAAAATTGGCCGCAATTGTCTCGTCGGTGCCAATGCCTTGGTGACCGAAGGCAAGGAGTTTCCGGATAACAGTTTGATCATCGGCACGCCGGCACGCCTCGTGCGCACCCTCGATGAAGCGTCGGCCCGGGACCTGCGCGATAGCGCCGCGCAATATGCCGCCAATGGGCGCCGCTTCGCCAAGGGCCTTGTAGCGATCGGATGAGCGGAAGTCCCGTGGTCTTTGATCGTATCTACCCACTTTGGACCATGACCGAAATCTGGTTTTATCATCTGCAGCGTCAGCCGCTCGAAAGCGTGCTGCCAAACCTCATCGAGAAATCGCTGGAGAGAGGCTGGCGCGTCGCCGTGCAGGCCAGGAGTGAAGAGCGGCTTGACGCGCTCGATTCCTGGCTTTGGACTTATTCGGACGAAAGTTTTCTCGCGCACGGGCGTGCCCGCGACAGCGACAGCGAACTCCAGCCCGTGTATCTGACGACCGGCCCCGAAAATCCCAATGGCGCGGCGTTCCGGTTGTTTATCGAGGGGGCGGAAATGGCGGCGGCGCTCGCGGGAGATGCCGCGGCCTATGCCCGCGCGGTTGCCCTCTTCGACGGCAACAACGAGCAGGAACTCGCGGCTGCCCGCGCCCAATGGAAAGAGTTGAAAGAGCAAGGCTTCGCGATGACCTATTGGCAGCAGGGTCCAAACGGGCGCTGGGAAAAAAAATCGTCCAGCGATGCCTGAATATTTGACCGGTTGTGGCCCTCAATCGCACCAATTGCTGCAAGTGAAACAGTTTGGTTCTCTTGACGGACAATGTCCTTCGTTTCGCCAACCGCAAAGGCACGGAAACTTATCGAACGGTCTCCTTCGATCGCCTATGGCAAGTCACCGGCATTGAATATCGCCTCGCCAAGGTCAACCATCCGTGGACCATTGGCCCAATCGAACGCCTGAACCGCACCATCAAAAAACGCACGGTGCAGCGCTTTTGCGACCGGTCGCACCATCATCCGAAGCAGCACATGCAGACCTTTCCGATGGCCGCCAACTTCGCCCAACGCAGCAAAACTCTCGAATGCCTCTCTCCTTGCGAATACATCTGCGAATCATGGACAAAACAACCAGCGCGATCTAACCTTGACCGAGTCCAGCACAGCGCTGACTATCAACAGATGGATCATTCGGCAAACCGGGTTATCCACGCTTTGGGAATGGGGGCATGAACGGCGAAACTGGTTTTAATGTTTCGCCCGGCGCCGCGCTCGTGACCGGCGCTGCAAAGGGGATCGGGCGGACGATCGCCGAGCGCCTCGCGCTGGCCCGCTATTCCGTCGTGCTACATAGCAATTTGACCTCGCGCGCAAATGCCGAGGCGGCGGCGACAAGCATCGTAGAGCGAGGCGGCAAGGCAAGCGTAGTGGCTGCCGATCTCCGCGAGCCAACCAGCCTCGCCCGGCTCGCCGCGAATGCCGCGGCGATCTTCGGGCCGCTCACTCTGCTCGTCAACAATGCTGCGATCTTCGAGGTGGACGAAGCGGCCTCCTTCGATCTCGAACGCTGGGAAAAGCATTTTTCTGTGAATTTAAGGGCGCCTCTCGTCCTTTCGCGCGATTTCGCCGGACAATTGCCGGCTGCGACAGAAGGCGCGATCGTCAACATCATCGATCAGCGGGTGTTGCATCCGACACCGCAGTTTTTCACCTATAGTTTGAGCAAATCGGCGCTTTGGGCCGCGACCCGGACAATGGC
>DATBQJ010000111.1:0-49475 GCA_036560885.1 Methylocella sp. | reverse complement strand
ATATTCGAAGCGATCACCGGCACGCTCGCCGCCAAGGCTTCGGCGACGGGCAGTCCGAACCCTTCGGCAAAGGACGGCATGAGCAAAGCGCGGGCGCCGTCGAGCAGCCGTTTTAGACCTGGCGTAGATAGGCCGCCGACCTCGATGACATGATTGCTGATCGAGGGGCAGCGTTGAAGCAGATCGACGGCATTTTCATTTTCCCATCCCCGGCTGCCAACCAAGACAAGTTTTGGCGCCGCCGCGCCGTCTCGGCCCACGAGTTCCCGCCACACATGCAAAAGCATAAGATGGTTCTTGCGCGGTTCGATTGTGCCGCAGCTTACAAAATAAGGTTTGTCCGCCAAAGCTGGGTCGACCGGATCACGCCGCCAAAAAACCTCCGCGGCGGGAACAGGCGCAACAAGAATCGGCATGCCGGTGCGCCCAAGCGACGCCAAATGGCGCTGCAGCGCGGCTTTGACGACCTCCGTCGTCACGATCACCCCAGCGCCGAAACGCGCTAGATTGATCAGCCGGCGCAAATGCCTTTCATATTCGGCCTTCCGGAAGTACTCCGGGGTCTCGATCGGCAGCAAATCATGAATGAAGAAGACGGCCTTGATATCCGGACGCTCTTTCAGCCAAGAGAAATAGCGCGCAATCCAAAGGGGGAATTGACTAATGTTGAGGTAACGCGCCCCCTCCGGCAGTGCGGCTGCGGGAGAGCGGCCGAGGGGAAGGCCGTGCTTGGCGATCCACTGCAGAACTCCGGCCGTGCGATGGGGACGTCCCCGCTCAATCCGGCGAACCGCGGGAGATGGCGCTGCCTCGCCCCGGATCCAAGCGGCGACCTTTTGATAGCTTTCGTCATGTTCTGGCTTGTCTTCCTCGCCCCAATGAATGGAAATCCCATCCACGATGTCGCGCGCCGCTTCGGCCGCGATCACGCGCGGCGCTAGCGGCGTCATCATGATTGCTAACCGCTCTTGCCGTGCGGGGTCGACAAAATGAGAAGCGAAAGCGAAGTCAATCCGGTCGATCCCGTTCGGCGTAACGTTCAGCACGCGCGTGGCAAGCCTCGTAATGTCGAATGCAATGGGGACAGCCATCAATGGGCCTTCAGGCACGCGCAGGAGGGGGAATCGGCATTAAGAAAAAACACGAAAAAGAAGGACCCCTGCCGACTGACGAAAGCCCGCGCGCCCTTTGGGTTAGAAAGCTTGCGCGGTTCCCTCGTCACGAAAGCTCGCATCCGGAGCATGGTCCCGATCAAACAAAATCATTTGATCGATAGGGATCGGCTTTAGCGCAAAATTTGGGTCAGATCGCGGGTCCGGTCCTCAACAAGGACGGTCAGTGTTTCGAGAGCTGCGGGATCAATTCCTTTGCCGAGATGGCGCTCAGTGAGAGCTTGCGCGACGGACTCTTCTTCGCTTGCCGGGTTAATGCAAAGCCCGAGGAGGTGATCGGCCAACTCCATGACGGTGAATCCGCTCGCCGGCGTCGAGAGCGGAGCCTCGAAGTTCAAGCGCTCCTCCAAGGTGGCTGCCAACTCAACTGCCATCAAGGAATCGAGGCCAATCTCGGCAAGCGGCTTTCCTCTGTTCAAATTCTCTTGCGGGAGCCGCAAAATATGAGCGATTTCTTCGACGATGACGCCGATGATTTCCTTGCGTGCTTCTTCTAGTGGGAGCGTCGCGACCAGTGCGCGGATATCGACCTTTCCACGAGTGTCGGCACTGGCCGCCTCATCCGCGCGAACTAGTCTGCTAAACGCCGGCGCTTGCAGCAGCGGCAAATGCGCGCGCGCCGCCGGCCAGTTCATCTCGCCAATGACGAGAACAGCCTCCTCGGGAGCCGTGCTAGGATGCGCTAGGGCTTCCCCCATGAGATTGAGTGCGTCGCGGGCCAGCATGGGCTTGACCCCCGCGCGGCTTGCAAGCATGTCCTTGACAAAGCGGTTTCGCGCCAGCAAGCCCACGTCCTCAATTCCCCCCCAGGCAATGGCGAGCGCCGGGCGGCCCGCCGCTCTTCTTTGCCGCGCAAGCCCTTCGAGGAAGCCATTGGCCGCGACATAGCTGCCTTGACCGGGATTGCCGATCGCCGTGGTCGCCGAGGAAAACAGAACGAAATGCTCCAGCGGCAGATCCCTTGTAAGCCGGTCGAGATTTTCGGCGCCCATCACTTTCGGCGCCAACACTTTTTTCAGCCGTTCGGCTTCGAGATTGGTGATTAGCGCATCGTCGAGCACCATCGCGGCATGAAACACTCCGGCCAGCGGCGGCAGGGTGCGGCCAATCTTTTTTATGAGCGCTTCGACCGCGGCCGCGTCGCTAACATCGAGCGCCTCGGCGCAAACGTTTACGCCGCTGGTCCCGAGGCTGGCGATGGCCTCCCGCGCCTCGGGGCTCGCCGCGCCGCTCCGCCCGGCAAGGACGAGATGCCGCGCGCCGTGCTCGGCAAGCCAGCGCGCCGTCGCCAGACCAAAGCCGCCGCAACCTCCGGTAACAAGATGCGTCTTGTCCGGCGCGAGCGTGAATTGCCGGCGCGGCGCGATTCCAGTCATGCCTGGCTCGGGCGGCGTGATGACGATCTTGCCCACATGGCCGGACTGCTGCATGAGCCGCATCGCGTCGATGAATTCGTCCGCCCTGAAGGTCCGATACGGCAATGGGAAGAATTCGCCTTGGGCAATCAGCTCTATGACTTCCTTGAACAATTGCCGGCTCGTGTCCGGTTGGACGAGCATGAGCTGGTCGAGATCGACACCGAAGTAAGTAAGGTTATTGCGGAACGGGCGCAGACCGATGTGCGTGTTCGCTAGAAAGTCGCGCTTGCCAAGCTCCACGAAACGGCCGAACGGGGCGAGCAGTCCGACCGAAAGCTCCATTGCTTCGCCAGAAAGGCTGTTGAGCACGACCGCCACGCCGCCGCCGGTTGCCTGGCGCACGCCGTCGGCGAATCCATGGGCGCGCGCGTCAAAGACATGTTCGGCGCCGAGCGCTGCGACGAGATCACGTTTTTCAACCGTACTCGCGGTCGCGATGACCCGCGCGCCCCGCCAGCGCGCGACCTGCAAAGCCGCGAGTCCGACGCCACCCGCCCCGCCATGGATAAGAACCCATTCTCCGCGGGTAAGACGGGCACAAGTGACCAGGGCATAATAGGCGGTGAGAAAGGCGACCGGGATGGTGACAGCGGCTTCGAGCGGCAGGCCCTCGGGGACTCTTGCCACCGTCGCCGCGTCCACGGTGACATGGGTGGCGAATGCTCCCCCGGTAATGGCGACAACCGAATCGCCGGGATTGAAGCCCTCGACATTGGGTCCCGTCGCAACGATATGGCCAGCGCATTCGAGTCCGAGGACCGGACCGGCCAACCCGTCTTCGAGCATTTCGTCAGGCAGAACCGAAAGCCCCCACATGACATCTCGAAAGTTAAGTCCGGTTGCCGCGACGGCAATTTCCACTTCCCCAGGCCCCGGCGGCCGGCGCTCGGCCGGCACCCAGCGGATGCGGCCGAGGCCGGTCCCCTTGCCCTTTTCGAGCCGGCTCGCCGGAGCTGGCGGCTCTTGTGCCGCTGCGGCCGCAGGATCGCGGGCTTGCAAACGCACGACCCTGGTGGAATGCGAATCGAGAATGACTTCTGTCTCGGCCGTCCCGGAAAGAATGACGTCGGCCAACCGCCGCGCCCTGACGCGTGCCGGCAAGCCCTGGTCAAGATCGACCCGCCGCACGTCAAGCGCCGGAAATTCGTTGGCGAAGCTGCGTGTAAAGGCCCAAAATCCGGCCTCGACGGGGTCCGCCGCGCCCAATCCGGCGCGCAAGGCGCCAGGGCTTTCGATCCAAAGCCGCACTTTGTGTTTTCCGAGGTGCGCCGCGAAGTTTTTGAGAGCCATGCATCGCTCGGCAAGTTGCCCGGTAGATGCCGTCCCGTGCGTCATGATTGGCGCCAAAAAGACGATCGTGTCGGCATCCGCAAAAGGGAGCTGCTCGAACGAGCGCTCATCCTCGATCGTGCAAGCAACGCCGGCGGCCCCTAGCAGCCCCGCCAGTGCGGTGGCGGATTCCGCCTGTTGCGAGCCGTTTCGGCCGGCGATCACCACCTTGGCCGGAAGGTTGCGCCGCCCGGCGAATGGCGGCATTTGTCCGGCGACGAGAAGCGCCGGGCCGGCCGCCGTCCCGACCGTCTTAACCGCGAGTCCATGCAAGCACGTGGCCGCAAACCGCTCCGCCCAACCAGACTGCGAGGAAGCCGGCTTTTCCTTGGACTCCGTGCCACTAAGCCGGTCTGCCAGGAGACCAAAAACAACCTCGCGGAAGAGCGAGGGTGCCGGCTCAATTGCGGCCAGCAAGGCGTCAGGCGCCATCATTTCGACTATCCGCGCAAGCCGGGCGGCGTCCGGCGCGACCCTATACAAGGCATCCGCCGCAATGATGAGATCGAAGGACCCGCCTTGAAGACTTTCGACGCCGTCTGCAAAGCTAATCCCCGGCTCCCGCGTGAAAGCCAGGCGGGCGCGTTCGAGACGGCGGGGATTGGGGTCGAGGATCGTCAGCCGCGCGCCGCGCGCATTTGCCAGTGCCGCCGCGTGCCATGATAGCGGCCCATGGCCGATCTGGAGGATCCGTAACGCCCGGTCGCGCGGCCACGATGCCTCCGCGCGACGCAGGAGTCCGACAAGGAGCTCCGCCGCCGCGACAACCGAGACCGAACCGGTTTCGAACGACTCGATCATGGAGCCGGAGATCAGATCGCTCGCATCTTCCCCTTCCGCCAAGGCCTCCATCACAGCGCTGGAGCGAGCCGCCAGCAAAAGCTCGGCGGACCGGCGCGGGTATTGCTCCGCGATACTCCGCAAAATGTCCCGTGGTGCGGGAAGCGAGACACCATCCGTCAAAACGAACTTTTCGCCATCGGAACGGATGAGGCCGCTCGTTTCGAGCGCAACCAGCAAATTGACGAACCATCCGCGCCGCGCCGCGGGGAAGCGTCCCGCCGCGATCAGCCGATCCGGGGCGATCGCGCCATCAATCGCCAGCATGCGGGCGCAACGATAAGCAGCCGCGGTAGCCCAGCCCTCGATCAACATCAAATCCGGCGGCAAGGAATCCCTGGCAGCGGCGGCGTCTGGGAGCGCCGCCTCAAGCAGCAGTTCGAGCGAGAGCGGAGGATCGTGCGGGATCGCCGTGGGCTCGTCCGCAAGGATCAACGTTGGCACGAGAGAATGGCTGGCGAGGTCGTCTGTCCCGCGCGAACGGACCGCTTGGTAGCGCGCGCCATGCAAACTCGCGATCAGGCCGCCGTCGGCGTCGATCAGCGCAAAATCGGCGACGATAGCCCGCGCGTCGTGACGGCGGACGTCGATCCGCGCCCGCGCGATCGCGGCGCCGGGTTTTTCTAGCCTTATCTCGCCGAAATGGACCGGCAAATAAGCGGCAGGCCGCTGGCTCGAGGAATTGTCTGCAAAGAGCAAGATCAACCCATGGAAGCAGGAATCGAGACGGGCCGGATCGAGACCGTACTCCGAAGTTGAATCCGCCGCGACCAAATCCACAAGGATGACGTCTTCGCCGATCCTCGAGGCAGCAAAGACTTGCTGGTAGGCGGGACCGAATTCGAGGCCCGAACGGCGCGCGGTCGCGTAGAGTCCGGCGCCGGAGACAGGCTTTGCGCGCGCGCCGGGGATGACGGGGATCACAGCGGGCGGCGAGACCTGAAAGATAACTTTGGCCTTGGCGTGAACGGACCAGGGAGCATCGCTCAACCGTGCCCGGCTCATGATCTCGATCATGCCCGTAACCGGCGCCGCCCGGCAGAGGATCTCGCGCGATGTATTCGGGGCAAACACCATGGGTTGGACGATTTCGAGACCCTTGATCGTCGCGGTTTCCGCGCCAGTCCAATCGCGCGCGACCGCGAGCGCCATTTCGGCGAAGGCGGCACCTGGAAGAAGCACCTGGCCGTCGATACGATGATCGGCGAGGCCGGGCACGAGCAACGGGTCGAGCTGCGCGCGCCATTCGAGCGAATCGGACGAAAGACGCGCGCCGATGAGTGGATGCGAGGGACGCACGCGGAGCCACCCCGTCGATTCGGAGGTTTCCGCAAGCCGGTAGGGCTTGCGTTTCCACGGATAGACGGGCAGGTTCGCCACCGGGCCTGGATCGCTGCCGAACGCGCGTTTTGCATCGATTCGCGCGCCAAGCGACAAGGCGAGCGCAACCGCATGGCGGAACGGATCGCCGGAGATTGGCTTTTGCTCGTGGATGTCGAGCGTGGCAATCGGCGACTCCGACAGTTCGGCGATCTTTCGAAGATCGGCCAGCAGCACTGGGCCAGGCCCGATCTCGACAAAGACCCGCGCCCCAAGACGCATCGCGAGCTGCACGCCTTCCATAAAGCGCACCGGTTCGCGGACATTGCGCCACCAATATTTTGCGTCGAGGCCGCCACCCGAAACAACGCCAACATCGACCGTCGATAGAAAACTTGCCCGGCTCGGGCCCGGCCGGAGTCCTTCGAGATCCGCAAGCAAAGGCGCCTCGACAGGCGCCATGAGATCGCTGTGGAACGGGTAGGCGAGATCGAGGCGGCGCATGCGTGCTTTATGGGCGCGGCTAATCTTGGCAGCTTGATCCAGAGCAAATAGGGGACCCGCAACCGTGAAGCTGCGGGGCGAATTTTCTGCTGCTATCGCGAGCCCGGGCGCCTTTTGGACCAGGATATCGATCACCTCGCGCGGGCCAAAGACAGCGGCCATGCCGCCGCCGCCGCGGACAACCTCCTGGTGGAGGCTGCGGAAATAAATCACCTGGACAGCGCTTTCGAGGTCTAGAACACCCGCCGCCTCCGCGGCGGCGATTTCGCCCATGCTGTGGCCGAGGACCATGTCCGGGGCGAGGCCGAGCTCGGCGAGGCAATGCCTCGCGGCAACCTGGATCGCGAAAATGAGCGGCTGGGCGACGCTGGTCTTTTGGAGGCGCGCGGCGAGGCCGGAGCTAAACATTGTTTCGGCGAGCGACCAGCCTGAAAGGCCGAGGAAAATGCGGTCAATCGCATTGAATTGCGCACGGAAAACCGGGTTCGCCTCATAAGCGGCCCGGCCCATTCCGGGAAATTGGCCGCCATTGCCAGAAAACACAAACGCAACCGGCGCGGCACGCTCAACCGCCGTGCCCGCGATTGCGTTCATTTCCAGGGCATTCTTAGCGCCAGCTTGCTCTAGTGCCTGAAGCAAAGTCTTGGGGCCGTCAAATGGGATCGCCAGCCGTTCGGAATGGAATTCACGCCGGTGGCCGGCCGCGGCGACGACCCGCTGCGTCTCCTCGGCGCCGGCGCCGGCGAGCCGGACCGAATATTGGCGCGCGAGGTCCGCCAAACTATCATGGCCTTGCGCGGAAAGCAGCAGAAACTGGGGTGCGATGGCCACGCGATCCCGGTTAGCGGCGGGCGGCGGGTCGGCGAGGATCACATGCGCATTCGTGCCGCCAAAACCTAACGAACTGACGCCGGCATAACGAACGCCGCCATTACGGGGCAGCGCCAGGGGCTCGGCGCAGACCGAAAGGTTGAGATCGGCGAAGGGAATGTCGGGATTTGGTTCGTCGAAATGCAGCGAGCGCGGCAATTCGTCGTGCTCAAGTGCCAGCATGGCCTTCAATACGCCAGCGAGGCCAGACGCTGGTTCGGTATGGCCGATATTCGTCTTGATCGAACCGATCGGCAAGGGCCGGGTGCGCCGCTGGCCCAATACTTCGCCGATTGCGGCCGCCTCGATGGGGTCGCCCGCGCGCGTTCCCGTCCCGTGCGCCTCGATGAAGGCGATCGCATCGGGATCAAGGCCATTCTTCAAATAGGCCCGTTCAAGAAGAGCGGCCTGATGCGCCTTCGAAGGCAAAGAGATGCCGGCCGTGCGGCCATCGGAATTGCTGTGAGAACCGGCAATCACCGCGTGGACGCGATCCGCACGGGCGCGCGCGGAGTCGAGCGCGCGCAGCACGAGAACGACTCCGCCTTCGGCGCGGACATAACCATCGGCCTGCGCGGAAAATGCCCGGCAAAGACCGGTTGGCGACAACATCGTGGCCTGTGAGAAGCTGATAAAGCCGAAGGGACTGGCCAGAATGTTCACGCCGCCGACTATCGCCGTGTCGATCCTGCCGGACTGAATCGCCGCGACCGCCGCATCCAATGCGACGAGTGAGGAGGAGCACGCGGTATCGACCGTGAAGCTGGGCCCATGGAGGTCGAAAACGTAGGAAATCCGGTTTGATAAAATGGCCAGCGAATTGCCGGTGGCGAAATAAGCATCCGCGGCGGCGGCGTCATGCAGCCTGAGGTTGCCATAATCGAGCGTCGATCCGCCGACGAACACCCCGGTTTCAGTTCCGGCAAAATCCGACGGACGAATTCCGGCGTCTTCGAGAGCTTCCCAGGTAAGTTCGAGCAGCAGCCGCTGCTGCGGATCCATTTGTTCGGCCTCGCGCGGGGAAATGCCGAAAACGGCCGGATCGAAGCCCCACACATCGTCCAGAATACCCGCCGCCCAAGAATAACTGCGGCCGCGTTCCTTCGGACGCGGATGGGCCAGCCGTTCCAGCGGCCATCGATCCGGGGGGATGCGGGACACCGTGCAGCTGCCGGCCAAAAGCAATTCCCAAAGCTGTCCGGCGGAGTTGGCGCCCGGCAGCCTGCACGCGCGCCCTATAATTCCGATTTCCGGCCTGTCCAAATTGGCCGGCGCTGGGCGGCCGCTCTTTTGTTTTCTCATAATCCTGCCTGATTTATAATAGCTAATCGGAACCGAGCAGCGTCCCTTCCGACAAGATCGCGGAAAACCTCATGTGATATGTCATCTTGTCATATAGCCGTGAATTCGCTTTGCCTAGAGCTATGGAACCAAATCCGCTGGAAAACCGTCGTGGGAGGTTAGGAACGATTGAGCTCGGCCGCTAGGCGCGAACTTCACATGTTAAACAGTTCAACGGCCAACTTATATGAAGTGTTTTTGTTGTTGACATGGACGTTCCCACGTTTGATGGCCCTATTATGGCAAAGGGAGGTCGTTTACAGAGAAAAAGTGTATTTCTTAGCAAAGGTGACATGCTTTAATAATTTTTTTATTGAGTGTATTTTTGCGTATGGTGTCTCTTTTTAACCCCACGTGGTGGTATACTTACGCGTTTTTGCCTTTGCTGGTTGGATAACCCGGCTTTGGCGGCGAAAACAAACAACGGTGTCAATTTCTAACTTGCCGGACTAGCGTCATTTTTTTGAAGATAACTGGTATATGCCTTGTCCTTCACAGCTGCACGATACCTGACCTATATCAAGGAACGATGTTAGAAAGACCGCAAAAGCCCGCTGCCCGAAAACTGCCGAGGCTGCACTTTGGCGGGTATGCGCGCGACTCGCGCATGAGCCTTTGGTTTTCGATCGAAAGCTTGAACCGCCTTGCTGCGAAAGCCGGGCGCAGCTTGCAAAAATCCGGCCATTCGGAAACCGGTGCGGACGAAGCAAAGGCCCCGGCAGACCCGCGGTCGTCTTTTTTTTGGCGCAGCTTCATTGTCCTTGTCATCGTCCCCTTTGTCACGAGTTCCATCTATTTTGGGTTCCTCGCTTCTGATCAATTCGTATCCGAAATGCGCTTCGCCGTGCGGGGCGAGACGGAGCCTCTTCCCGGCACCGATGCCCTGACAGGAGTGAGCACTGTCGCGGCGCTAGATTCAAATCAGGATGGCTATATCGTCGCGGATTATATCGCTAGCCGTTCGATGATCGATGACCTCTCAAAAGAGATCGATCTGGCGGCCATATATGGGAAGGCGGGCATCGATTGGTGGGCCAGATTTGATTCTTCAAAAGTGGCGGAAAAACTGCTTAATTATTGGCGCGGGATGGTCCAACCGTCGGTGGAGATTGTTTCGGGCATCGTAACGGTCACCGTCAACGCATTTTCCCGCGAGGATTCGGTGCGCGTCGCCACCGCCATACGCGCGCGATGCGACATCGTCGCAAATCAGCTTCTGAACCGGGCCCGGCACGATGCGATCGAGCGCGCCGAGGCCGAGGTGAAGACCGCGATGGCGCAACTCTCCGCGCGGCAGGCTGGTCTCGAACAGTTCCGGAACGCGCGGATGCAGCTCGACCCGCTTGCCTTGGCGCGGTCCCTGGGCGAGACGATCACCACTTTGCGGCGCGATCTCATCGACCTTGACGTGAAGTTGGATATCGCAAAGGCTTCGGTTAACTCCGATGCGCCACAAATCAAGGTGCTCGTGGCAAACCGGCAAATCCTTGCTGGTCAGATCGCGACGCTCGAAGCTAGAATCACGGGCACCAATCTCAATTCGCCGACCGCCTCCGCCGTGCTTGCCGAATATGATAAACTCGACGTCGAAAAGAGCTTGGCTGAGAAAGCCCTCGAGCTCGCAGAAACGATGTTGGACGACGCAAAGGCGGACGCAATCCACCATCATATTTATCTCGTCGCCATTGAAGATCCTACGGTACCGCAAAGCCCGATCGAGCCGAGTCGAGCACAAATGATATTGATAATATCGCTGGCCGCGCTGAGCTTCTGGTCGCTGATCACGGTGATCGCCGCTAACGTGCGCGACCACACCATATGAAGACCCAACGAATGGCCGGAGCCCGGGCGGCATTCCGATGAACGAAGCGCATCTCGCAGCCAGAGCCGCCGATCGCTCTCCGGCAGGCCTATCAGCCAAGACCGGGTTAGATCCTTTTGCCTTGAGGGAGGATCTGCGCCGCTCCTCCGTCCCGATCGATCAATTCGGCTCATGGCGAATGCATGGTTTGTCTTTCGCTCTCCTGGTCGTACTGCCCATAATGTGCGCGGCGATCTACTACGGTCTTATTGCCGCCGAAAAATATAGCGTGGAATTTCGATTTAGCGTCAGATTGGCGGCGAAGGTCGGCGGCGACAGCGACAATGTTGCGCAGATGATTACAGGCGGCAATCCTGGGACGCAGGAATCGGGGCGTGTCCCCTACATGGCCGCGGACTACCTGCGAAGCCGCAACATTGTCAGGGAACTCGACCGAGACGGTTGGTTGCGGTTGGTGTTTTCGCGGGGTGAGGCGGATTGGCTATCTCGCTTCGATCCAGCGAAGAGCGAGGACGATCTCTGGCTTTATTGGCGGGATATGATCAGCGTCACCGTTGACCGCATCTCGGGGCTCGTGCTCGTGCGGGTCCTGGCCTTCACCCCCGAGGATGCGCTCGCCCTGGCTCGCGCGGCCTCGGTTTCCACCGAAAAGATGATCGACAGCGTTGCGATGCGGCAGCGCCGGGACGCGCTGTTTTTGGCTGAACAGGAATTGGAACGCGCGAGCCTACGTTATTCAGCGGTGCTCACAGCATTGCGTGATGTGCGCAACCAGGAGGGAACCGTCGATCCAGAACAAACAATAACAGACTCCACGGACACTTTAGTAGGCGTCATACGTGAAAAACTGTCTCTGGAACGCGACTACGCCGCCAACCTCAAGGTTATGTCCACCGATTCGCCTCAGCAAAAAGTTCTTTCAGATCAGATCCGGGCGCTCGGGTCCCAAGTCGCTTCGCTGACCGAGGCTCTAACGAGTCATCAGAAAAATGCCAAGACCGCAGCGCAAACCATCGAACATTTCGATAAGCAGGAACTGGAAGTCCGCTTCTCGAAGCGTCTTTTGGAGATCGCGCAGGCCTCTTACGAACGCGCGCGTCAGGAAGCCGAGCGGCAGCATGTCTATTTTGCGCTTTACATCGAACCGAAGAAACCAGAGATCGCAGAATACCCGCGCCGTGGGCGATCGATCGCTTTCGCCGGGATATGCGCGTTTTCGCTTTGGGGCGTCATGATGCTCGCAGCAGCGGGTATTAGGGATCACAAAATCGGACATTGAGCGGCGGCGTGGCGCGAAGACCGCGCCCGCGCCGCGAATGGGAACGCGGGACGGCGATGTTATTCAGTATCGACGAGGACACCGGTTCGCGGATCGCCGGCTGGGTCATGCCCGACAATCCGGCGACAACCCCGAAGGTGGTTGTCCATCTCGGTCCGGAACATCATGTCGTCATAGACGCCTTCGTGGAGCGACCGCTGCTGAGGGAACAAGGCCTTCACAATACTGGTCTCTGCGGCTTCGTAGTAAATGAAAGAAATTGCCCCGGGGTGACCGCCGCCGGACATCTGGAAATCAAGGATGCCGACAATCATGTCCTCATCTACCGGCGCCGCAATGACGCACAAGTCATTGACCAGAAATTCCTGCGGGTTGAGACCCAACTGTTTCGTTCGCACGGTCTGGACGATGCGCTAATCGCGCGGTTTCAGATGTCGTATAAATCCTTGGAGCTGCTCCCCGAAGAAACCACAAGGTCGATTTTCGCAATTCCGTTCACCAACTCCGTTTTCGCATCCGGCCGCATTTTCTGGCGGATGTGGGAGCCTATGGTCCGCGATCGTAACTTCAAGGCCGGGATTGTGTTGCGCGAGCCGTTCGAGGAGCTGGCCGAACGACTGTTAATCTTGAAGTGGGCATCGCTTTCCGACACCAATTCGGTAGCTGCCGTCCTAGGGCAAACCGTTCAGCTCTGCGCTAAGACGTTTTGCCACGTCAATCTCGGCGATTTGGCGGCGCTGCAGGACCTGCTGTCGCGCCCCTCCGACGAGTTGCGCGCGGTTCTGTACAACCCGATCGTCTATCAACTGGCGGCTCCGAACGCCTTCGATCCTCCGCCGTCGCCGGAAGTGGCCGCCACGCTCGATTCACTAGCAGAGATGGACGCGGTTGGCTTGCGCGACGACCCGGGCGCGTTCCTCCGTCTCGTCGGCGCCGTATTGGACCTGCCAGACCAGCTGCCCGGCGTTTCGCTGCACACCAGCGAGACGGTGCTTGGGCTAGCGGAAATATTGCGTGAAATGAGCCCGGCGCGCGCCTTGATCGAAAAAGACCTCGAAGTTTATGCCGAGGTGGCCCGAGTTCTTGCGCCCCATGCGGCGGAACAAGTCGGTTAGCACGCCGTTGAAAAATTGCCGGATTTGTTCGAGTACCAGTTCCAACCCTTCGCTTTTAAGCAGTTCAGCTTCAATCCAATGAGCCATTCGATTGGGAAGCGCTTTGATGGTAAAATTCAAGCGGATGGCCGGGATCGATGGCGCGCCGCCAATCGCCCCCCTGGCCGCCGTTTATGGCGTGGACGGGGACGCCGGAGGCTATCTGGCCACGAACGGGCGGCCATGGCTGTCAATTGAACCCATATCGATTTTTGCGCCCGGACGGTGGTTCCGGATGCGTTACCGGCTCGGGCTTTACGACCGGCCGCTGCGACCATTGGTAAGCTACCGGCAAGGCTCGGAGGAGATCGGCTGGCATCTGCTGCCAGGCCCTGTTCTTGGCCGCGCGGAATGGTTTGGCCTCGTGCCGACAGAGGCCACCGCAGTGTGGATATCGCCGGTTTCCGAACCCGGCCGCTTTTGCTTTACAATCGAGGAGATCGAACCTCTATCAAGTTGCGCTTTGCTACGCATGGGATTGGCGGGCAACAGAGGCCGGTTATTCAGCGCGGCCGGAACATGGCTTCTGGGGTGGCGGAAGGAAGCGCAAGAAAATTTCCGCTGGTCCCTTCAAGGTACGCCCTTGACGGCATGGCCCGCCTATCGCGACAGACTTTCGGTGGCCGCACGTCTCGATGAATTCGAGAGCCCGCGCTGCGACTGGGCGCGCGCACCCACGGCAAGGCTGCTCGTTTTCCTCGACACAGAGGCCGCTGCGGCACAAATCGATGAAACCATCGCGGCGCTTCGAGACCAACTTTACTCTCGCTGGACCCTCACAATTCTGGGAACTTCGGACGACGCCGCAATCAACGGCCGGATCAATTCTTGGTTGACCAGGGATTCCCGGCTCGCGGTGCGCGGCGAACCGATGGACCTTGAGGGAGACGACGCAGATTTCATTGCTTTCGTGGAATTCGGCGATCGTCTCGCGCCTCACGCGCTCGCTTGTTTCATCGAGGCTAGCCACAGGACGCCGGATGCCTTGGTGCTTTATTGCGACGAGGAGACCGCGGCGGCGCAAGGCCAGGCGCCAATATTCAAACCGGATTGGAGTCCCCATTTGCAGGCGGGCCGGCCATATGTTGGGCGATTGATGTTGACAAGGCTCGGGCATGCGCGCCGCCGGATTCGATTGGGAAACGCCATCGGCGAGACCGGCTTTGTCGAATCCGTCCTCCAAGGTCTAGGGCGTCGAGACGTTCGCCATATCAGGCGTTTTCTCATCCAAACGAGACGAAGACGCCGCGCAGAGCAGGCCGTAACCGCAGCAGCCGATCCTCGCCCTGCGCGGGCGCAAGATGCAAGAGTGACAATCGTGATGGTGACGCGCGACAACGCGGATTTTTTGCGCCGGACGATTTCCGGCATTTTGGAGAAAACCAGGTTCGCACAACTTGATCTTATCATAGTCGACAATGACAGCACCGAAGCACGCGCTCTGAGCTTGCTTCAATCGGCCGCCAAGGACGAGCGCGTCACCCTGCTGCGTGCTCCCGAGCGTTTCAATTACTCCGCCTTGAACAATCTCGGCGCCGCGAAAGCGCGGGGCGATGTTCTTGTATTCTTGAATAACGACATGGATATCATCGAGCCCGAATGGCTGCGCGAGCTTGCCGAACGGGCGATCGACCCGCAAGTTGGCGCTGTCGGCTGCAAGCTCCTTTATCCGGACGGGCGAATCCAGCATGCCGGTGTGGTCCTCGGGATTGGCGAGGGCACCGGGCATTTCGATGCCGGGCGCCGCGATGGCGAGCCGGGGTGGCTCGGCCGCAATCTTATCCCGCACGAAACCTCGGCGGTTACCGGAGCGTGTCTTGCTGTGGAGCGGGCGAAATTCGCGGCCGCCGGCGGATTTGATGCTCATCTCCCGGTGGAATACAACGACATAGACCTTTGCCTGCGGCTAGAGGAGCTCGGGTTCACGACCCTGTGGACGCCATTCGCGCGCCTGGTTCATTTCGAATCGGCAAGCCGCGGCAAGGCGACGTTCCGGCGTCTCGACACGCACGCCGCTGAGCGCGCCTACTTCCGCCAACGTTGGACCAGCCGCCTGCGCGACGATCCTTTTTTTCATCCCGGCCTTTCGCTCGTCAGTCTAACGGCCGCCCTCGCCTGAGAGGCCTGAGAGGAAGCAATTCGTTGCCGGGCTCGCAAAAAGAGCGTTATTTGGCGCCAAGGCCGCGAGAGCATTGGGCGGATCGCCGCGCGAAGGCGGCGGGGAGGGAGCATTGGACGGACCCGCTGGGGATACCGAGGAAAACCAGGCGTTGACCGGGACGCGGCGAGCCGCCGAGGACAACTTGGCGGCGTATGAAGAGCGGGCGGCAATCAACCGCAGCCTATTCATTATCCAAGATCATTTAGCCGAACTCGACGCCCGGCTGGCGCGTCTCGAACCATGGCTGCGAGCAGACTCCTTGGTTCGAACTGGGCTTTCCCGGTTGGCGAAGATATTGCGGTTTCCACTCAAGCTCGCGGCACTCATCCTGCGTTGGCGCGAGACCGGCCAGCGCATCAAGGACGCGCGTTTTCGTAGCGAACGGGCGGTCTTCGATTCCGCGCGGAGCGTCTTTATACGCAAGGTCGATTTTTCCGCGTTCGCGCAGCATTTGCGGCGCACGTCCGGTTTACTCCCGCCCACCGTCTATCGAATCGAGCCTCGCCAAAGGCTCGCACTTGCCAGGCGGCCGAGAGTTCTGCACGCGATCGCGAATGTTTGGGTCGGAGGCTCGACGCAGATTATCGTCGATCTGCACAATCATCTTGGGCACCGTTTCGAAATGAAGGTCGTGACATCCGCGTTACCGGCTCATGGGTCTCACAAGGGGATGTCGATCGACGTTGTTCCAAGACCCAATTGCCCTCATCTTGTGCGCTCGATATTCAGCCGGTTCCGGCCGCATATCGTGCATGTCCATTACTGGGGCGACGTGGACGAACCTTGGTACAAGACTATTTTCGAAATCGCGGCGGAATTCGGTTGCCCTATCTTGCAAAACGTCAATACGCCGGTTGCTCCCTTCACTGGCGTGCGGGTCGATCGGAATGTCTTCGTGTCGCAGAGCGTCCTAGACCAATTCGGCTCGGCCGTTCCGGCAAGTGTCATCCCCCCTGGCATCGACATCGACCGGTTTGCACCGCCCGCCGTCGTCGATCCGCATGCGTTCGATGCGATCGGTATGATTTACAGGCTCGAAAACGACAAGCTCGACAAGGATGCGATCGAATTATTCCTAGCGATCGCCGAAAGACGACCAACGACACGCATCGTCATCATCGGCGATGGATCCTTGTTCGCGCATTTTCAGTCACGCGTCGAGCAGGAAGGCAGGCTTTCGCAATTTGAATTTACCGGCTATGTGCCCTATGAAGGGCTGCCGGCGCAATTTGCGCGGTTCAAGACCTTTATTGCCCCGGTACGGCAGGAGAGTTTCGGTCAGGTGATCCCTTTCGCCATGTGTGCCGGATTGGCAGTCGCGGGCTACAAGATCGGCGCGGTGCCGGAAATCCTCGGCGATACGCGGACACTCGGTGAAACGCTCGGCGAAACAGTGGAAATCATCACCGCGCTTCTCGACGATCCCAAGCGGATCGCGGCGCTTGGCGAACGCAATCGCGCCCGTGCGCTTGAGCAGTTTCCAGTGGAGGATATGGCAATCCGCTATTTCCGGCTCTACCGGGATCTTGCGCCGCGCGAAGTCGATATTCTCAGCGGGCTTCCCGAAGCAGCGCATTTTCCCATTTAACGAGTGCCATAATATGACGGTGAGAGCCCTCGTTACGGGCGCCAGTGGCTTTCTGGGTCGAGCCCTGGTCCCTGCTCTATTGGCCGCGGGCGAAAGTGTGGTCGCGACTAGCCGCAAAACAACCTGCCCGTTCGCGCCGCACCCGCGCCTGACCTGGCGGCAGGCCGATCTTGCCGATCCGGACGCGCCGCTTGCCGGACTCCTGCGCGGGGCTGATACGATCTATCATTTGAGCTGGTCGACGATCCCCGCCGATTCCAATCAAGCGCCTTCCGAAGATGCACGGATCAATATTGTTGGGTCCTTGCGCTTGCTCGAAAGCGTCGAGCGTGGAACAAGCCCGCGGTTCATATTCGCATCTTCCGGTGGAACGGTCTACGGGCGGCTCATCAAGGCGCCGGCGCCGGAGGAGCATCCGCTGAGGCCCCTGTCCGCCTACGGCGTGTCCAAACAGTCGGTCGAAGCCTATCTCGATCTTTTTGCCTCGTTTGGCACCATTAGACCGGTGTCGCTCAGGATCGGAAATCTGTTTGGACCGGGGCAGGAAACCGCGCGGGTCTTCGGCGCCGTCGCTCATTTCAGCAAACGCGCGCTCGCGGGCGTTCCGATCCACATGTTTGGTGATGGCGCGGTCGTGCGCGACTACGTTTATATCGACGACGCCGTGGAAGCGCTGGTGCGCGCCGGACACACCGAAATGTCCTCCGCAGCGCTCAACATCGGCAGCGGGGAAGGCCGTTCGCTGAACGGCATTGTTGCCGTGCTTCAAAAGCATTTGGCTAAGCCGGTCATCATCGAGCGTGAGCCAGGGCGGCCATTCGACGTGCCGGTCTCGGTGCTCGATCCCGCCAAGGCTAGGGCCGAACTCGGCTGGTTGCCACGCGTCTCCTTCGAGGAAGGCGTGGCAAGAATCCTCGCAAGCATGGCCAAGGCCGCAACATGAAAATTGCGCTCTACGTTCATTGCTTTTTCCCGCGCCATTTTTACGGCACGGAAGCCTATACCCTGGTCCTCGCGAAAGAACTGACCGCGGCTGGGCATGAACTTGTCGTGGTGTCGGCGACTTTGGCCGGCGAACCGGGCCAAAAGAGCGTCATCGAAGACTATACCTATGAAGGCGTTCGCGTCGTCTCGATCGACAAAAACCTTTTCCCGAACCGCTGCGTTCGCGACAGCTACGAGCAGCCTGCCCTGCGGCATCTCCATGAGCGCCTGCTGCGCCAGCTGCGACCCGATGTCATTCATGTCTGCCATCTGATCAGCCACACAACAGCATTACTCGACGTGGCGCGGCGGATGGATATCCCCGTGTTCGCCACGCTGACCGATTTTTTCGGGTTTTGCTACAACAACCAACTTGAGAGCGCGCAAGGGGCCCTCTGCGAAGGGCCGGATCCGGCGCGCGCCAATTGCATCGCCTGTTTTCTCAAGCTCGCGGGCTCGCGTCCAAACGCCGAATTCCTCGCCAAACTTGGCGGACATAAGTTTGTGCGAACTGCCGTCTCTCACCAGCTCGCTAAGCTCGGCCGCCGCGAGCGCGAGCCCTTCACCATCAGCACCTTTGCTCCGAACGACATCGTCGTGCGGCCCTTTATTTTACGCCGCGCGATGGAGGTCTATCGCGCGGCCATTGCACCGACCCTCTTTCTGAAGGGCGCCTATGAACGCAATGGTTTTCCCGCGCCTTTGCGCCTCAGCCATTTCGGCATCGAAATCGACCGTGCACCCAAACCGGTGCGGCGAGATGGCGATGCGGTAAGGCTCGGCTTCATCGGTCAGCTTTCCCCGCACAAGGGGGCGCATCTCCTGATCGAGGCATTGCGCGCCAGTAGGCGCGCTAATCTTTCGCTCAGCCTATGGGGGCCACAGGATCAAGACCCAGCCTATTACGCCAAACTGCTACGGCTTGCGGAGGGGCTTCAAGTCAAATTTCCGGGGATTTTGCCGCGGGCGGAACTGGCGGAGGCGTTCGGCACGCTGGACTACCTCGTAATCCCGTCCACTTGGTACGAGAACAGCCCGCTCATTCTCTTGCAGTCCTTGGCGACGCATACGCCGGTTATCGTGGCGGACGTCGCCGGGATGACGGAATTCGTCGAAAATGGCATCAACGGATTTCATTTCGCGCGAGGCAATACTGGTAGTCTTACCGGCATATTATGTAAAATCGCGGATGAGCCCAATCTCGCCAGCAAGATGTGCGCGGCGAGTTCCTACGAGAGGATTCCGGCTGATATGGCCCGCGATATCCTCGCCCTCTATGCGGCGCATGGTCTCGCTGCGCCCAATTAGCCTAATTCCGAGACGCCGCCGGGCCGAGCTTCATGATACGGGCAGCCTTGCATCCTTATGATACAGCGCGGGCTTCCCAGACTGGCGATTTATCGACGCGTTTTCGACAAAATGGCGAGTTACGGCTTTCTTTTCGAGGAGCCACAGATGACCGCCACCGGGGGCGTCCAAGGACGCCCCCGGTGGCGGTTCGAAATGGCATGGGACGCAGGGTGTGACTTTATCAAATACCAATTCCGGCGACCCAACAAAGCCTGGCGCGCTTGCAGAAATGCATGCGGCGTCTCTCGAACGCGCCGCGATAGCCTCCGAAGAGCTGCGCCGCTCGGCGCGCTCGGTGCGGCTCGCCAACGCCAAGGCTGTCTCGCGGATCAGCTGGGCGATCACCGCGCGGTTCGCCTATCGGACCTTCAACCCAATCCGGCGATCCCGTACCGATCTCATCGGATTTCTGGCATTTTTCGCCGCGCCGGCCGCGTTGGCGGTGATTTATTTCTCGCTCATTGCATCGAGCCATTACACTTCGGAGGCGCGTTTTGCGGTTCGAAACAGTGAGCGTCCGCCCATCGACGCTATCGCGGCGGTGACCGGCCTAGAATCCATCACGGAGGTACAGGACTCTCTTATTGTCGTCAATTACGTGCAAAGTCAGGCTTTTGTCGAAGCGCTTGATCGCCAGCTCAACCTTCGCGTGATGTTTGGACGCGACGGAATCGACTGGATTTCCCGCTTTAATACCGATGATCCGATCGAAGATCTCGTCAAATATTGGCATTGGCACATCAAAACGTCGATCGACTCGACGTCCGGGATCGTGACAGTGCAGGTAAGTGCATTTTCACCGGAAGAGGCGCTCAAAATCGCCGACGCAACGGTCGATTTGAGCGAGCGCCTGGTGAACGACCTTTCGGCCCGCGCACATCAAGACGCGATCGCCGAAGCGGAAGCGGAACTTGCGCGTGCCGAAACGCGCCTGACCACAACGCTCGTGACCATGCGTAATCTCCGCAACCAGCAATCGACGCTCGATCCGCAAAAGACGGCCGAGGGAATCAGCAGCCTGATTTCGGAGCTCCGCCTGGACAAAATCCACCTCGAACAGGAATTGACGGCATCGATCCGGGGAGACGTCAGTGAATCCGCGCCGCAGGTTCAGATCATGCGCACGCGCGTCGGCGTGATCGGCGAACAGATTACCAACCTCGAGCAGCTTTTGACTTCGCAAGACGATAAGGAGCCCGGGACAATCGCCGGAAAGATGACGCACTTCGACGCGTTCGAACTTGAGCAGCAGATCGCCGAAAAGGAATATACGCTGGCTGCCTCCGCCCTCGAGCGCGCGCGGATCAACGCGCAGGGAAAGAGCGAATATCTCGCGACGTTCGTCCATCCGGTTCTTCCGCAGGACACAACCTACCCAAAACGAGTCCTTTTCAGCTTTCTTGCAATAGGCGCGGCCGCCTTGCTTTATGCAATTGGCATGGCTCTTTTGCGGACGGCGCTCCGCAATTTCGCGAAGTGATGGCGTGCAATGATCCGGCTGTCCTGCGTGTCAAAAATTTACCAGAGCGAAAACCACCGGAAGGTCGTTCTCGACGATGTGACGTATTCGTTCGATACGCGGTACACCTACGGGATCCTCGGCGCGAACGGGGCGGGAAAATCGACACTTTTGCGGCTCATCGGCGGCGTCGAGCTACCCAATTCTGGCCGAATCTTCCGCGATCTCCGGATCTCTTGGCCGCTCGGCTTTGGTGGTGGATTGCATCCCTTGATGACAGGACGGGAAAATCTCAAATTCGTTAGTCGCGTCTACGGCGCGAACTTGCGGCGTGTAATCGATTTTGTCGAATATTTTTCTGAGCTTGGAAATTATCTCGATATGCCGGTCAAGACCTATTCGTCCGGCATGATGGCCCGTCTCGCCTTCGGTCTCTCCATGGCTATCGAATTCGATTGCTACCTTGTCGACGAAATCACCGCCGTCGGCGACGCACGATTCACCTTGCGGTGCAAACAGGCCTTCCAGGAAAGGCGCGACCGCAGCAGCATGATCATGGTTTCACATAGCATCGGGACCATAAAGTCATATTGCGACCGCGGCCTGGTGCTATACCGCGGTAAGCTCGTGGCCTTCGGTCACATCGACGATGCAATTGAGTTCTACCGGAAAAATCTTTGATGACTTGCCCGCAAGCCTGCCGCGGTCCGGGCAAAGCTAACGGGGAAGGTATGACCTCCGGCATGCCACCGGCTCGAGACGATACAATCGACGTAAGGGGTGGCCCGGCGCGGCGTCTCTGGACGAGGACTGGGACGGCGACAAATTTGACTTGGATCCGAATGCGAAAAGGGGAGCACCGCCCATGATAGAGTCGATGCTGCGGCCACGCGCTTCCGCGCTCGCGATCAACGCCGCCGCGATCGGGGCGATCCTGTTGCGCGACATTAAAATGCGAGCCGGACCATTCTACACTGGATTTTTGATGATTTTATTGATGCCCTTGGCGCATCTACTGGTGGTTGTGACACTTTACGACATGTTTAAACGCTTGGCTCCGCAAGGAACGGATCAGGTGGTTTATTTTGCCTTGTCCATCTTGCCCGTAGTGATTTACATCTATTTGGCGCGGCAGATCGTTATGGCGCTCGCTCAAAATCGTCCGCTTCTGTATTTTAATCGGGTGAAGATTTTCGATATTCTCCTTGCAAGAGGTATCTTGGAGGCGGCCGGCTCCGTCGTTGTTTTTATTATTTTCGTCTGCATCTTGGCGATTTATTCAGATGATTTTTCGCCACGCGATTGGCCTGGGATGGTGTTTGCAGTCGCCGCGACGATATATTTGAGCTTTTCTATTGCTGTAGCCAATGCATTGATCGCCCACCTCGTACCGGTCTGGTATCGACTTTTCAATCTTACCATACCTGTAGTTTGGATTTCCTCCGGCATTGTTTTCTTTCCAACCGCCGTTCCGCACCCGTATGACCAATGGCTTGCGTTAAATCCCATGCTACAATGCGTCGAATGGGTTCGTTATTCTTATTTCGATGGCTATCCAGACAAGCTTCTCAATATTCCTTACATCTTCGCCTTTGCGACAGCGTGTCTTGCGGTCAGCTTAATCGCCGAAAGGCTCGCGAGGCGTGTGTTTCTTACAAGATAACATCAAATTCCAGCAGCCAAGAGCATTGAGCCTATTGCAGGCCCCGGTGAGCATGACCTTCCGGACCTGGCCTCACCACACGAGCAGTCGTCGCCATGTCCCCCTAAGACCCTGGGACGCATGACGGCGGCGGCCATCGATGACGATGCATCAGGCTTGCAATCGCGCGCGCGATGGACGATTTGAACCTAACAGTGCCGGAATTTTGATGAGGTTACGGTTTTATCCCAGCACGATGGCGCCGCTTCAAAAGAGCCACGCCCAATTCCGCTACGTGAGCAGGCGGAAAGGAGCCAATTCAAGGATGACCAGCCGCCTGATTACCGCCTTCAATGCCGCGTGGCGGAAAGTCCGGCGCGCCCAACCGGCAGGCTCGCCGCCTTTGGTGCAGGCAGGGCAAATGGCGGGCTCCGAAGTGGCGCGCAAGGTGGCTTCGTTTTGGGATGAGAATGCCGGAAAACATTGCGAGCCGTTCGCGCACTGGGAGAGCCCGGCGCCAATTCAGCGTGCCCTCAACAAGCTCGTCACTGGCGATAGTTCGATTCAGCCGCCTGTCTGGTTCATCCGGCATTATGGTCCGTTCGCGCATGTCGCCGATCTTGGCTGCGGTGATGGGATTCTGGTTCGCGTTCTCCTTGATGTCGATCGTAGCCTGACAGTGGATGCCTACGACATTTCGACGGCCTCGCTCGCCCGCGCGGCAGAGCGAATCAAGACCCGTCGCGGTACACCTGGAAGATGCCGCTATTTGCCGATCGACCTCAACAAAGAGATGTTGCCAGAGGCTTCCTACGACGCCGTGTTGACCACTGGCACAATGCACCACGTCGAGAACCTCGACTTCTGCTTCGCAAACATCTGCCGCTCGCTGCGGCCTGGCGGCTATCTGTGGCTGAACGATTATGTCGGTCCGGAGCGCTTCCAGTGGTCCGACACGCAAATGCGTCTCGCCGACGAGCTCTTGGCGCTCGTGCCAGAGATTTGGCGCCGGCGCGATAAAGTTGCCCGCTGCGATGCGCGCGCGCTTTGCGCGATGGATCCTTCCGAGGCTGTCGCCCCCCAACACATCGAGGCGGCGCTGGCCGCGCATTTCGAGATCGTCCAGAAATGGCCGCGCGGTGGCACGTTGCTCGCGCCGATTTTCGGCAGCGGTTGTCTTGATGCCTCCATGGCCGAAAGCGAAGAGGGATTGGCACTCCTCGCCGCCATGTTCGAGGCCGAGCAAGACCTGATCCGCGCCGGCGCCATGCCGTCGGACAGCTACGTTTACATAGCCAAGCCGCGGCCATCCGCCGGCGCTCTCGTGCGTGAAGCCTTCGAACGCCATGCGGGAGCGGCGCTCGCGGCCGCGGGTTAAGTCATCCGGACAGCTTTCGTGCATGGCTGCCGTTGAACTGAACAAGGTCACCGTGGAATCCACCCGCGTCCGGCGATGATGCGGCGCCCGCCCGGCCTCGACATTAGCCAGCACTTCGCGGCGCATGGCGGCGCGATTGCGCGTGGAGCAATGATTCTATTTCGAGAAGCCTCGGCGCCGTGATATCCGGTCCCGGCGGTGTTTTGTCCTCGCGCAAAACCTGAAGGAAACAGGAATATTGCGAGGCCTTGCATCCGCCGGGCACAAAGGCAATATCCGCGCTGCGAGGCCTCGCGATCTGCGATGGGCCGCCAAATTCATGACAATTAGAATCTGAACGGAGGCCATGTGACAATGCCGGACGCAGCGGTTCAAAGCCAAGCTTTTCAAGCAGATGTCGCAAAATTGCTGCACTTGATGGTACATTCGGTCTATTCCGGCCGGGACGTGTTTCTGCGGGAGCTCCTTTCCAATGCGGCTGATGCTTGCGAGCGGTTGCGTTACGAAGCGCTCGCCGATCCGGCGCTTGCGTCGGCGCCCTTCGCGATCCGGATTTCGATCGGCAAGGACGCCCAAACCCTCGCCATCGAGGACAATGGGATCGGCATGTCGCGGCAAGACCTCACCGATCATCTCGGCACCATCGCGCGCTCCGGAACCCGTGCCTTTCTGGACCGGTTCGGCAACGAGGCCCAAGAGGCCGGGAGTGCAGACGCGCGGGAAAAGCTTGATTTAATCGGGCAGTTCGGAATCGGATTTTATTCGGCCTTCATGGTCGCGGACCGCGTCGATGTTTTTACCCGCCGTGCAAGTCAGACGGAAGGCTTTCAGTGGAACTCGGACGGTAGAGGCACTTTTTCGATCCAGCCGCTGGCAGCAGGCGAAGGCCCTGTCCATGGCACCAAGGTGGTTCTCCATCTAAATGAAGAGTCCAGGAATTACCTTGAGTCTGGCTGCATCGAGCGGCTCGTGCGTGAACATTCCAGCGCGCTCACGGTGCCAATCGAGGTTGTCGAAAAAAAGGGCGAGGAACCGCGTCGTTTAACCGATGGCGCGGCGCTTTGGACAAAGCCGAAGGCGGCGATCGAGGAGAAAGATTATACCGAGTTTTACCAAACTATCGGGGGTGTCTTCGACGAGCCTGAATTAACGATGCACTGGCACGCGGAAGGGCGCCACGACTATACGGTTTTGGCGTTTGTGCCGGGATCGCGGCCGTTTGATCTGTTCGATCCTTCGCGTCCGGGCCGGGCCAAGCTTTATGTCCGCCATGTGCTGATCAGGGAGGACACTGAAATTGTCCCGAAATGGCTGCGTTTTGTGCGTCTGGTGGTCGATTCGGCCGATCTTCCGCTGAATGTTTCACGTGAAACTATTCAGGATAGCCCGGTCTTCGCCGCCATCAAGAAAGCAGTGACGAACCGCGTCCTTCAGGAACTGACCAAGCTTGCCGGAAACGACAAGGAAAAATACGCGAGGATCTGGGATCACTTTGGTAGCGTCCTCAAGGAAGGGCTTTATGAGGACCCCGATAAACGCGACACCTTATTTGATCTAGCCCGCTTTGCGACCTCTGCCGATCCGGCGGGCGGCCGGACCCTCAAGGAGTATGTGGAAAACCTGCAACCGAATCAGACATCGATCTATTATCTCCTCGGCGAGGATCTCGCCCATTTGTCCGCAAGTCCGCAGCTTGAAGGTTTCCGGGCGCGCGGCATAGAGGTTTTGCTATTGCCGGATCCGGTCGATGCTTTTTGGGTGGCGACAGCGGTTGGCTATGGGGGCAAGCCATTCAAGTCGGTGACCCAAGGCGCAGCCGACATAAAGTCCATTCCGCTCAAGGAGAAACCGGACGCTGGTGCCGAGGAAACACCCCCGGCGGCCGGTCTCGCAACTCTTTATGCGCTCATGAAACAGGCCTTGGGCGAGGCGGTCGAGGATGTCCGCGGTTCCGACAGGCTGTCGGCGAGCCCCGCTTGTCTCGTCGCCTCCGATCGCGGGCCGGACCGCCGCCTCGAACGGATGCTGGCCGAAAGCGGCCGCCTCGGCCAGGCGTCGAAGCCGGTGCTCGAAATCAATCCCGGCCATCCGCTGATTTGCGCCCTGGCCGCGCGAGTCGGTACTCCGGACAAGGGAAAATTCGAGGATATCGTCTGGCTCCTTTTCGACGAGGCGCGGCTGATGGAAGGCGAAAAGCCGGCCGATGCGCCGCATTTCGCTGCCCGCCTGACAAGGATTCTGGTGGATGCTGCGAGTCGGCCTACGTCGTGAGGGAAGTGTTTGCGATACCGCATCCGCCCGGTTTCGAACCAGAGATGGCGCGCAGCGAGGCGAGGCGCTCGCTCGCGCGAGCCTTGGCAAAAGGCGGCATTGACGCGGCGGACATCGATGCCCGTGTGCTTCTCTGTGCGGCGCTCGGGATCGATCACGCGGCTCTCGTACTCGATCCCGATAGTCCGCTTGGTTCCAGCGCGACAACGGTCGCGGCTTTCGCGGCGCGGCGATTGCAGCGCGAGCCGGTGTCGCGAATCACCGGGCACCGGGATTTTTGGCGGGCCCGTTTCAGGATCGGCCCCGCCGTTCTCGATCCGCGCCCCGCGACCGAGACGCTGATCGAGGCCGTGCTCGACCATGCGGCGCGATTTCCCCGCGAAAACTGGCGAATTCTTGACCTTGGCACGGGATCCGGAGCAATTCTATGTTCGCTGTTGCAGAGCCTCCCCGGTGCGCTGGGCGTGGGCACCGATATTTCGTTTGCCGCCTGCGCGATCGCGCGCGGCAATCTCGCGGCATTGGGGCTCGCGCGGCGCGGGTTGGTCGTTTGCGGCGATTGGACCCTTGCCACACGTGGTCCTTTCGATGTGATCGTTTCTAATCCGCCCTACGTCGCGCGCCGCGAAATCTCCTGCCTGGCGCCGGAGGTTCGCGATCATGATCCGTGGCTGGCTCTGGATGGCGGCGAAGACGGATTGGCGGCCTACCGCGAAATCATCCCAGCTTGCCGGGATATACTCGCGCCAGGCGGTTTTATTGCGCTGGAGGTGGGGGCAGGCCAGCATTCAGCCGTCGAATCGCTCTTGAGCGGCACATTCGGCGCAGCAGTGAAGGCCAGATTGGACCTCGATGGACACCGGCGCGTGGCGTTGGCGTGTCCCGGCCAATCAGCCCTGGCGTGACAAATTGGTCACGCTAAGGGCGGGATGAGATATATTTTCGCAAAAGCCCTTGGCGTTTGCCGGGAAAGCGACTAGGTTCCTGTCTAAAGGTTTGGTTTTCGCACATGGTGCATGGTTGCGAATAGCGTTGAGGTCCTGGGTCCGCGCAAAAGTCTGGACGTGCTGACAAAGACGATCTCCGCTTCGAGCCATGCCGCGATGCCCGGCGCAACCGGGATCAATGCCCCCAGACTCTGAGACTCTGATCATCATGGGTCGAAGACCGGTGCCACGGCGGTTCCGTGAGCACAGTCGACACCGGCTGGAGAGCCTAATATCCGCTCGCGCCTTAGTGCTTTGAAAATAAGGGGTTCGATTAAGGACCGCGAATGCAGGCGGGTCCGGCGGCGCGCGAACCCAATGACGATGCCACCCAAGGATCATCGATGAGACCAGGACAGAACAACAAACGCATGCGCGGCCGCCCCACCAATCGCAAGGGGCCGAACCCTCTGACGAGGTCTTATGAATCGAGCGGCCCCGACGTGAAAATTCGTGGAACGGCTCACCATGTCGGCGAAAAATACCTCCAATTGGCTCGCGACGCGCAAACCTCTGGCGATCCAGTCATGGCGGAGAGCTATCTCCAGCATGCGGAACATTATTTCCGGCTGATCGCGGCGGCGCAGCACGCCCAGCAACAAGGACCCGGCGCCTATCAGGGTCAGCCCGGCGAAGCCAATGTGGAAGAGGCCGAGGACGACAGCGAATTCGGCGGCATGCCCGACCGATTCGCTTCCCCTGTCGAGCGCTATGCTCCGCCGCCGCAGCCAAGCATTGTGCCGCAGCCTCAGCCCGGCCCCATGCAGCCGGGTCCGGAGCGGTCTTTCCATGGAAATGGCGACAGACAAGACTTCACGCGGCCGGAGCGTACTCCGCGGCCCGAGCGCCCTATGCAAGACAGGAATTACCGGGACAGGAAATATCAAACTTACCCGGAAAAACCTTATCACGAGCAGCGGCCCTATCAGGAACGCAATGGCCACGGCCGCGATCCCGAGAATCGCGGCAACCGTGGACGCGGTGGTCCGCGCGACTACCGCAATGAAGGCCCGATCCGGGTCGACCCGCCCGCCGAACCCCAAATGGCCGAGGCCGGCATCGAAGGTAGCGGCCTTCCGGCGTTCATCACTGCCCCGGTTCGCATCCCAACGGAAGCCTATGACGCCGCAGCCGCAGTACCCGTTGAGGCACTTCCTCCCATGCTCTCCAGCCTTCCGGAGGCGGGCGATGCGGCCAATGGCTTTCATCCGCGTCCCCGCCGCAGACGCAGCGGTAAGCCGGAAACGGGGGTAGCCGGGCCGCACGGCGGCGGCGCGGCAAATGCCAATGATCCGGTCGAGGAATAAGCAGGGCCCGAGTTTTTCTGCTGGACTTGATTTGGAGCGGCGCCCTTGCCAGTCAAAGAAGTCCTTTCGACTGGGACGGGCTCTACGTTTTTGTTTTATCGCATTTTCTTAACGCGAACCGGCGTCCACTTCGCTTGAAAATGCTCTAGCCGAGCCGGTCGCCGAGGAGGAACTGGAGAGCGCGGTCGAGCCTGATATGGGGCAGCGGCAGCACGGTCCCATTTTCTCCACAGACTGCGACGGGAGGCCGAAAACGGACGAAACGGTAGTCGATTTCATGCGGCTTTGCGGCGCGCGGTTCGTCGCGAAACACCGCGTCCGGATCGCGCGGGAGTTCGCCGGGATAAATCGCCGCCTCCGCCAGTCCATCGAAAATCTCTTCACCGATCCGCTCGCCTTCAAGTGGTGTGCCAATGACGGCTTCAAGCGTTGGCTCATCGGGGGCACCGACCATGCCCTCGCGGGTTGCCCTAACCGCTGAGAGCGCGATGACTTCGACCTCGGCGCCAACCGATTCGACGCGGCCAACGGCTCGTTTGGTCAAATGCCGCAAGATCGCCTCGAGCCGGTCGTGGCTCGTGTGGTGCAAATGATCGGCCTTGGTGGCGGCGAAAAGAATCTTATCGATCTTCGGCCGGAACAACGCCGACAACAGATTGCTCCTTCCCACGCGAAACGCGGCAAGAACATCGGTTAAGGCGGTTTCAAGATCGCGCATCGCGGCCGGTCCGGCGTTCAATGCGGCGAGCGCGTCGACGAGGACGATCTGCCGGTCGAGCCTTGCGAAATGATCACGGAAAAACGGTTTGACCACATGCGCCTTATACGCCTCGTAACGCCGTTCCATCATCGCGGCGAACGAGTTCGGGGGGTAGATTTCGCCATCCTCGACGGCCAGCGGCACGAAAGTGAGGGCAGGCGAGCCTTCAAGGTCGCCGGGCATCAAGAAACGGCCCGGCGGCAGGCTCGAAAAATGATATTCATCGGCGCGGCAAGCACGTAAATAATTGGTGAAAAGTCCAGCCTCCCGACGCGCCTGTTCTTCATTGGCGGTCGCGCGCGGGTCCGTATTGGCGGTCAGCCCGCGCCATTGCGCCGCGAGCGGCGCCCGCGCCGCACTCGCCGAGGCAACAAAGGTTTCGCGCGACCACTGTGCGTAAGATTTCGTAAGAAGCGGCAAATCAAGCAGCCACTCGCCGGGGTAATCGACGATATCGATGCTCAGCGATTGGCGCCCGGGTCGCGGGCCAGTAGTTTGGTCGAAATAAAGGCGCAGGCGCAGCTCGGAAATGCGGCGTGTCGATTGCGGCCAGTGGCGGGCCTCGGCGTGGCCCTCGGGACCGGCCAAAGCGGCAATATGATCCTCATAGGCAAAGCGGGGCACCGCGTCGTCGGGCTGCGGCTCAAGCGTGCCGCCGATAAGCCTTCCCTCGGCGTGAACCCGGAACACGGGCAAGGGGTTTTTCCTCCCTTGCAAGGCCGGGTTCGTCGCCTTGGTCAGATGCTCGATCAGCGCGGTGATAAAAATCGTCTTGCCCGCCCGCGACAGTCCGGTCACGCCAAGGCGAATATGCGGACCCTCCGCCAGCTCGATGAGGGCCCGCGCCGCCGCGCGGGCTTCGAATAGAAGATCGGAGATAAACGGCAAAATAGACAGGCTTTCCAGAGCATTTAGTGGCGGCAGGGGCCCCCGGAACGGGTGGGAAGAATGGGTAAGCCAAATGACTCTCGAAGTGGAGTCAGGCGGCGCGAATTCGCCATGTTCGACGCGAATAAATCATTCGCCATGACTTAGGGACTCGCCGGAGGTCCCTGACCCGCCGGCCGGTCGTAGCGGCTTCGCTCTCAATCTACCGTGAAGTACGGTTATCCACCGGCAAGCTAGAAAAGTCCACGAAATGCTCCAGCCGCCCGCTCCCGGCGTGCGCTTCCCACCAATCGCTGCAGGTGAAGTCGATTATCGCGAGGCAAGGCGCCGGGAAATGGCGGGGCATGGCGCTTTCTCCGCCGCGCACGAGAAAACGCGCAAATTCGGCAAGACCCGGATTATGCCCGACGATCAGAAGCGTTTTCACCCAGCCGGATGTTTGCGAAAGAAGATCGCGCAGGGTGTCAATGCCGGCGTTATAGAGCGAAGCCTCGAATTGGCAGGCAGGCGATTGCGGCAATTCCTGCAAAATCATGGCGAGTGTTTCGCGTGCCCGCCGGGCCGGCGAAGAAAGGGCGAGATCGCAAACGAGGCCGGATGCGCGAAAATAAGCGCCCATTCGCGCCGCACTTGCCTGGCCTGCAATGGTCAACGGCCTTTGAGAATCGCCTTCGGGGGCGTGAGTTGAGGCTTCGGCATGGCGGACCAGGAAGAGCCGGGACATCGCGCCAGGTAACGCTCGAGGGAAATCGCGGGCGGTTTTCGCCACATCCTTTTAGGTGGTGAGGGCTAACGCCGCTTTGCCTCGCATATGGCGCTGCCTGTTGGTCCGATCGATGACGAACAGCTTCCGTTCATTGTTTTTCGCCAAACGCCAATATCTAGACCACAACCGGCGGCTTGGCGATAGGAAAAAGCGCACAGGACTAACTGTTTCCTTGCGCTTCAGCGACCGAAACCGCGGTCATATTGATGATGCCGCGCGCCGTCACTGAAGGCGTCAGGATATGGGCGGGCTTGGCGGTGCCGATCAGAATCGGGCCGACCGGCTGGATGTCGGCCATGATCATCGTCATCGTATAAGCGATATTGGCGGCATCGAGATTGGGCATAACGAGAATGTTCGCCTCGCCTTTCAGATGCGAGGCTGGCAACACGAGGTCGCGCATCGCCTGCGACAAAGCCGTATTGGCCTGCATCTCGCCATCCGCTTCCAGATCGGGGGCGCGCCGGCGCAGGATTTCCAGCGCGTCGCGCATCTTGCCGGCCGAGGGCGTATCATCCGAACCGAAGTCCGAATGCGACACGAGGGCGATTTTAGGCTCGATCCCGAACCGGCGGACGTGAGCGGCGCATAACTGCGCCATTTCCGCGATCTCGGGAGCGGTGGGATCACGCCGGACATGCGTGTCGGCGATAAAAAAGGCGCCCTGATTGGTGATCATCAAGCACATCGCGGAAAGATCGGTCGCGCCCGGAACGAGCCCGATAATGTCTTTGATGTAGCGCAAGTGCGGATTGAAGCGGCCGTCGAGGCCGCAAATCATGGCGTCAGCGTCGCCGCGCTTCACCGCGATCGCCGAGATCACCGTCGAATTGGTACGCACCAAGCGCCGCGCCGCCTTGGGCGTGATCCCGTGCCGTCCGGCCGCATCGAGATAGGCCGCGACATAATCGCGATAGCGCGGATCTTCATCTGGATTGATAAGTTCGAAATCACTGCCAGGCCGCACCGCCAGGCCGAAACGCTCGATTCGTGCCTCGATCACCTCCGGGCGGCCGACGAGAATAGGTTTGGCGATCCCTTCCTCGACGACGGTCTGGATCGCGCGCAGCACCCGTTCATCCTCGCCTTCCGCATAGATCACGCGCTTGGGGCAAGCTTTGGCGGCTTGTATCACTGGCTTCATGACGAAGCCGGAACGGAACACAAAGCGCGACAATGTCTCTTCATAATGGGCAAAGTCTGCGATCGGCATTTTCGCGACGCCGGTGTCCATCGCGGCCTTGGCTACCGCCGGCGCGATGCGCAGGATCAAGCGCGGATCGAACGGCGCCGGAATAAGACTGTCCTTGCCAAACTGCCGCGCCTTACCGCCATAGGCTCTGGCGACCACATCGGACGGCGGCTCTCGAGCCAGCTGCGCGATCGCACGCGTCGCAGCGAGCTTCATTGCCTCGTTAATGGACGTGGCGGCAACATCGAGAGCGCCGCGAAAAATGTAGGGAAAGCAAAGCACATTGTTAACTTGATTTGGAAAATCAGAGCGCCCAGTGCAGATCAGCGCGTCTGGCCGCGCCGCGAATGCCACGCCCGGCTCGATTTCGGGAGTGGGGTTGGCCAACGCCATGATCAGCGGCCGTTCGCCCATTTCCTTCGCCATCTCGGGCGTCAAGACGCCTCCCGCCGAAAGCCCGAGAAAAATATCGGCGCCGCCGATGACATCCTTGAGCGCGCGGGCGTTGGTATCGCGGGCATAAATCTCGACGTAACTATTCATCAATGCTTCGCGGCCGCGATACACGACACCTTCTAAATCGGTAACAATAATGTTCTCGCGCTTGGCGCCGAGAACGACCAAAAAATCAAGGCAGGCAAGCGCGGCGGCACCCGCGCCCGATGTTACGATCTTGACGCCGCCAATTGTTTTGCCGGTAAATTCCAGGGCGTTGAGAACCGCCGCGCCGACGATAATCGCGGTGCCATGCTGATCGTCGTGGAACACCGGGATCGACATACGTTCGCGGAGCTTCCGTTCGACCTCGAAACATTGCGGCGCCTTGATATCCTCGAGATTGATACCGCTAAAGGTTGGCTCCAGCGCTGCGATGATGTCCACCAGCCGGTCAACATCGTTCTCCGCGATCTCGATGTCGAACACATCGATCCCCGCGAATTTCTTGAACAGAACCGCTTTGCCTTCCATCACCGGTTTGCCCGCGAGGGGACCGATGTTGCCAAGCCCCAGGACCGCGGTGCCATTGGTCACCACCCCGACGAGATTTTGGCGGATCGTGAGTTCGGCCGCCGCGCGGGGATCGACGGCGATCGCGAGGCACGCCGCGGCAACGCCGGGCGAATAGGCAAGCGACAAATCATGTTGCGTCCCAAGCGGCTTGGTCGCCACGATCTCAAGCTTGCCGGGGCGCGGCGAGCGATGGTAGAGGAGCGCGCTCGACGCCAAATCGGAACTGATGGAATCGGCCATCAACCTGCTTTCTATCTGAACCGGGCTTGAGATAACCGGAGCGTGCGCCGATGTCTACCATGGCCATCTAAACGTCCGGGGAAGGCTCCTTGTCTTCGAGGCGTTGCGTTCGCGTCAAATCGCGCGGAGGATTGGCGATGGCCCCCGCCGGATGCAACCTGAAGTCATCACTCAAAGACCCGTCATGGTCCCCTCCGCAACAAGACGTGTAGAGATTGTCCGCGACGTGGCGAGCCTCAGGGCGCGGCTCGTTTCGTTCCGGCGCGCGGGCGAGACGATCGCGCTCGTGCCGACCATGGGCGCGCTTCATGACGGACATATTTCCCTTGTCCATGAATCGAAAAAACATGCGCGCCGTGTGGCGATGTCGGTTTTCGTCAATCCGGCGCAATTCGCGCCTTCGGAGGATTTTTCCTCCTATCCCCGCTCTTTCGAAGCTGACGCGGCTCTGTTCGCGGCGGCGGAAGGCGATTTGATCTTCGCGCCAAGTGTCGAGGACATGTATGGCGAGGGTTTTGCCACCACTATCAGCTTGGCAGGCCCTGCAGCCGTGGGCTTGGAAGATCGATTCCGGCCAACCCATTTTGCCGGCGTCGCAACCATCGTGGCAAAACTCCTCAACCAGTTCCGCCCGGATGTCGCGGTCTTTGGCGAGAAAGACTATCAGCAGCTCAAGGCCGTGACGCGGATGGCGCGCGATCTTGATTTCGAAACCAAGATACTGGGCGTGCCCACGATACGCGACGCGGATGGCCTCGCGCTGTCGTCACGCAATGTCTTTTTGTCTGCCAAGGAACGCGCGCTTGCGCCGTCTCTCTATGCGGCGCTGCGCCGCTGCGCCCATGACATCAATGCCGGAATTGCGATTGGGGCCGCGCTCGACAGGGCCCAAGCCAGTGTCGCGGCAGCGGGGTTCATCTCGGATTATCTTGAAGCGCGTCACGCCGAGACCCTGGCCCCCGTGGCCGCGCGCGGCGATGGCCCAATCCGGCTTCTCGCCGCGGCAAGGCTCGGCAAGACGCGGCTCATCGATAATATCGCGGTGTAACGGCGCTGGCAGTTCAGAAACCGCACGATTGATCGTCTATTTCAGCTCCAGAACAACGGGACCGGACACCGGGTCGGTGACGCCGAGGCCGGAGCCCAGGTCTTCAAGCGTGTCGCGGAAGGTATCGAGGGTAGCGGTCATCTTTGGCCGGGCCGCCGCCATATCTGCCATATCGGCCCATTCGCCGATGATGCAATATGAACGCTCACCCGTCTTGATCATATTTACTTTCTTCAAGCCGGGCCAATCGGCGTGAACGCGTTTGTGCGCATCGAGAAATTCTTGCTCCCGGCCGGGCTTTACCCGGAACCGAACGACATTGAAGGCAGTCATCGAGAACCCTCGCTTGTTGTTAACCGCAGCTTACGGTGCACGCTCCGCTCTGAAAACCTTCTGCTACCCATGCAAGGAATATGGCATAAGAACGACTCGGTTTCCATGCCTTATCAATCCCGGTAAATTGCAGACTGGCCCACTATCCGCCGCCGCTCTTCAAGGAGCAATTGTGCTTCCCTTGCTCCGTTTGCTTACCCCAAATCAGCGCGGCGCTCGCGAAGGAAACGATGACATAAGTTTGGGCTGATTTGCGGTTTGAAAAGGGAAGAGACGATCACGCAATCTTGTTTTCCTTGGCCGCAGGCAAATAAGCGTCCCAGACCGGTGCCGCCCCGAGCGTGGCAACAAAAGCGCGGTGGCGAGACAGCTCCTCATTGCTGAGCAGCGCGGGAAGCGGATGCGGTCGTTGCGCAAGCAGGCTCGCAGCTCCTGGCCCGGCCAACGCAGCGCCTTGGACGAAAACGAGGGCCGCCTGGCGCCCACCGGTCAATTCGGCGTAGACTTCCGCCAAAAGTCCGGCATCGACCAAAGCGCCATGCATGGCTCGCCGCGACGTATCGATGCCGTAGCGTGAGCAAAGCGCGTCGAGACTGTTCGCGGCACCTGGAAATTTCCGCCGCGCCAAGGCCAGCGTGTCGACCACGCGATCGGATGCGACCGGCGCGATCCCAACGAGTGCGAGTTCCGCGTTAAGAAACCGCATATCGAATTCGGCATTATGGGCGACGATTTTGGCGTTCCCGGCAAACTTCAGGAAATCCGCCACGACCTCGGCAAAAACCGGCTTGCCCGCGAGAAATTCAGCGGAAAGTCCGTGCACCCGAAAAGCTTCCTCGGGCATGTCGCGGCCGGGATCGAGGTAGACGTGGAAAGTCTCGCCGGTCGGGATCGTGTTCAAGAGCTCGACACAACCAATCTCGACAATTCTATGCCCGTTGGCAGGGTCGAGTCCCGTAGTCTCAGTGTCGAGAACGATCTCCCGCATCATGCCCTCAAAGCTTGTTGCTTGCGCCCGCGAGCGCCCGCAAAATCGCGCGAACTTGCCGCGCGGTGGCGGCAAATTCGCCGCCGGTATCGATAATGAAATGCGCCCGCGCGCGTTTTTCCGCATCGGGCCGCTGGCGTGCCAATATGGCGGCAAGCCGCTCCGGTGTCATGCCCGGACGCCGGCTCACCCGCTCTTTTTGCACAGCTTCCGGCGCGGTCACGAGAACCACGGCATCAACCCCGCGTTCGCCGCCCGTCTCGAACAACAAGGGCACGTCGAGAACGACAAGCCTTGCGCCGTTTTTTTCCGCCTCGCCCAAGAAAGCATCGCGGTTGGCGGCAACCAGCGGATGCATGATCGCTTCTAGCCGTGCCAGTGCCGCCGGATCGTCGAGGACCTTGGCGCCAAGGAGCGCTCGATCGACCGCGCCATCGCGGGTGGTCCCCGGAAAGGCAGCCTCGATGGCGGGGGTCGCCTCGCCCCGATAGAGTTCATGGACCACGGCGTCGGCGTCGTGGACCGCAATCCCCTCGGCGCGAAACATCGCGGCTGCGGTCGATTTCCCCATGCCGATCGACCCTGTGAGGCCCAGAACAAACATCATGCCGCCGCCGCAAGATCCGCCTCGACCACGCCGCGAAGCTCCGGCGTGACGCAAGGTTTTATCCCAAACCAACGCTCGAACCCCGGCACCGCCTGATGCAAAAGCATGCCGATGCCGGAAACCGCCCGGAGACCGCGCGCTTGTGCCGTTCGTATCAATTCGGTCTCGAGCGGAACATAGACGATATCGCTAACGACGGCGTCCGGCGGCAAGGGTGTAAGATCGATGGCGAGCGGCGGCTGGCCCCGCATTCCCAGCGATGTTGTATTGACGAGAAGATTGGCGCCGGCCAGCGCGCCGGGCAGATCGGGGAAATCCACGACCTCGATCAACGCGCCAAAGTCCGAGGCAAGCTCCGCCGCGCGCTCCTTGGTACGATTGATCAGCAAAATGCGGTTCATGCCGCGCAGTGTAAGCGCGTAAACAATAGCCCGCGCGGCCCCTCCGGCGCCAATAACCACGGCATTCCCCGAATTAATGTCCCAGCCGGGCGAATCTTGATCCAACGAACCCATAAAACCGGCGGCGTCGGTGTTGTCGCCGCAAAGTTTTCCCGCCTCAAGCCACAAGGTATTCACAGCCTTGAGGTGGCCCGCCGTTGTGGTCGTCACGTCGCAGAGTTCGAACGCCGTTTGCTTATGCGGTAGGGTTACATTCGCACCGGCAAAGCCCTGCTGCGCGAGTTCACGCACAAAAGCTGGAAAATCGGGTGGCGCGACCGCGGCCAGTTCGTAATACCCCTCGATCTTGAGGCGCTCCAGCCAAAAGCGGTGGATCAGCGGCGAACGCGAATGCGCAACCGGCCAGCCGATGACACATGCCTTTGGTTTGCCTTGAACCACGGATGTCACGAAAGGAGACTTCCTTCCTCGCGCAGGAACTTTAGGAGGGCCAAAAGCGGAAGTCCTAGGATCGTCGCGTGATCGCCCTCAATTGCATCGAAGAGATGGATACCAAGACCTTCGATTTGATAGACCCCGGCGCTGCCGAGGACAGCGTCGCCGGATTTCGCCATATAGGCCTCGATGAATGCCGGCGAAAGATGCCGGCAGTATAATTTCGCGACGCCAACCGTTTCAAAAAGAACGGTCTTTTCGCGCGCGACGCAGCAACCTGAATAAAGTTCATGGGTGCGGCCGGACAAGGCTCCGAGTTGTGCCATCGCCGCGGCGCGGCTAGCCGGTTTGCCAAAGAGGCGGCCTTCAAGACAGAGCATTTGATCGGCGCCGATCACGAGCCGGTCTGGCTTTTCCCCGCTGATCTTCAAGGCCTTGGCGCGCGAAAGATGCAGCGCAATGTCGGCCGCGTTGGCACCCAACTTCACGAGCGGCGCTTCGATCCCGCGTTCATCGATCGCCGCGGCGCTAATCTCGAACGGTATTCCTGCGGCGCCAAGAAGGCCCTGGCGGGCAGGACTTTGCGAGGCAAGAACAAGCGGTGCCGTGCCGCGCCAAAATCCGGTCATGACGAGGCGATGAATTTCAACTGGTGAATCTTATAGAGATCAATGACCGCCGCCGCGGTTTCCTCAATCGAACGATGCGTCACATCGATTGCGGGCCAGCCATGTTCAGCGAAAAGCTTGCGTGCCCACGCCATTTCGCCCGCGACTAGGAGGCGGTCCACATAAGGTGAGTCGGGACTTGCGTTCAGCGCGATAAGCCGTTTCTCGCGAATCTGGACGATGCGCTCCACCGAAGCTAAGAGCCCGACGACGAGAGGATTGTGTAATGCCAAAACCGGCTCCGGCAAGGGAATGTCCGGCACCAAGGGAATGTTCGCTGTTTTGACGCCGCGATTAGCAAGATAAATGCTCGTCGGTGTCTTCGACGTACGGCTCACCCCGAGAAGAACCACATCGGCTGCTTCGAAATTTTCGATTTGCTGCCCATCGTCGTGCATCATCGCGAAGTTCAGGGCTTCGATACGTTTGAAATACTCCGCGTTGAGCATATGCTGGGCGCCGGGGCGAGGCTTTGAAGCCGTCCCGATATAAGACTGAAACAGGTTCACTATTGGCTGCAAAACCGAAAGACAGGGCACGCTCGACTCTTCGCACGCGGCCTCGAGATGCGCGGCCAAATTTCGATCGACTAATGTAAATAACACGATCCCCGGCGCCGCCTCGATTTCGGCAATAGCCTTGTCGAGCTGCCCCTTGTTCCGCACAAGGGGATAAACATGCTCGATCGACGACACCCCTTCATATTGCGCCGCGACGGCACGGCTCACCGCAATCAGGGTTTCGCCGGTCGCGTCGGAAATCAGATGCAAATGGAAGTAGTGCCGCTCCAAGAATTTTCATGCCTCGTCATCTTTTCCCTCATTTTAAGGGAATGCTGGGGAGAAAGCGGGATAACTGGCGCCGTCGTCCCATGGCAATCGTTTTATTGGGCAAAACAACGAGATTCATCCACCGCCATCGAAGGCTGAACAATAAAACTCGCGCGGCTGTGAATCCGGGTGACAAAGCGACAAGCTGTTGTTTCAAACTCCGTCCCCCTCGCTATCCACCTCAGCCAATTGACAAAAATTCTGAGTTCCTTGCTCTCGCCACGTCTTGTTAGAAATGTGGATACGCGCAAAACCCGGACAAGCTTGTATGAATCCGTGAATACGCCTAACCCGCTTCCTAATTAAACAAATATAACATTTCTAAAGAAGATTCTTATATTTTATGAGAAATTTGGATTTAGAAAGCCAAATGCATATCCAAACAAAACCATTCCTGAGAGTCATCGACGGCGAGGCATGTTTTCCACCTCCTGTCTGGTTGATGCGGCAAGCCGGACGCTATTTGCCGGAGTACCAGGCGCTTCGCGCCAAGTCCCGCTCCTTTCTCGAATTTTGTTACACCCCGGCACTTGCCGCTGAAGCGACCATGCAACCGATCCGGCGCTTTGGATTCGATGCCGCAATTCTATTCAGCGACATCCTGGTTGTTCCCGATGCACTTGGCCAGAAAGTCGCATTCGAACCGAATGAAGGACCAAAACTCGATCCCATCGTGACAGCGGAGGATGTCGCCAAGCTGCATGGGCGGATAGGCAATAGTCGGTTGAGCCCAGTTTTCGAAACGATCGAGCGAGTCAAAACGGCCCTTCCCCAGCAAACCGCGTTGATTGGTTTTTGTGGCGCGCCATGGACGCTTGCCTGTTATATGATCGCAGGCAAAAGCACACCCGATCAGGCACCGGCCCGTCTTTTTGCGTACCGCCAACCTGATCTGTTTCAAAAACTCGTCGACCGGATCGTTGAAGCGTCGATCGATTATCTCGCTCTACAGATCGACGCTGGCGTCGAAGCCGTGCAGATCTTCGACACTTGGGCAGGCGTGCTGCCGCTCGCCGAGTTTGAGCGGTGGAGTCTGATGCCGGTTGCGGCAATCGTTGCCGGCCTGCGGCTCCGGCATGCCAATGCTCGCGTGATAGGTTTTCCGAAGGGCGCGGGCCCCTATCTCATCGATTTCGCGGCGCGCACCGGCATCAACGCACTTGGCCTTGACAGTTCCGCTGATCCACGATGGGCTGCGAAAGCATTCGATCGAGATTTGGTGTTGCAAGGCAATCTCGATCCCCTTGCACTTGCGGCCGGCGGCCCCGCGCTCGAGTCCGGGGTGCGGCAAATCCTCTCCGCCTTCCGGGAAAGGCCGCATATTTTTAATCTCGGGCATGGAGTCTTGCCGCATACGCCCATTCAACATGTCGAGTTTATGCTCGATCTTCTTCGCCGGAGTTCCGTCCTATGAGCAATCTTTATCTCTGGCTCAAGGTGCTGCATATTTTGGCGGTAATCTCCTGGATGGCGGGGATGCTCTATCTGCCGCGCCTTTTCGTCTATCATGCCGAGGCGCCGCAAGGCTCCTGCCAAGCGCGAACTTTCGTGGTGATGGAAAGCAGGCTCATGCATGCGATCATGCTGCCGGCGTTGCTCGTGACATGGATAACCGGGCTTACGCTTGCGGTTCAGGCAGGTTTTCTCCATGCGGGCTGGTTCCACACAAAATTCGCCCTGGTGATCGCGCTTAGCGCGCTGCATGGATATTTCGCCAAAATCAGGAAAGATTTGGCGGAAGATAGTAACCGTCGCGGGTCCCGGTTTTTCCGGATCGTGAACGAGGTTCCGGCGATTCTCATGGCCGGAATCGTAATTCTGGTCGTCTTCAAACCATATTGAGGTCGAGCTTCCACGGGAGGTCGCATCCCGGACTTCCGGCATCCTCGTGGAAGTGCCTGGAATTTGGCGTGGACAAAATCTCCCGTTTGTTGGCTGAAAACGAAGCGGTCCCAGTTCTAAGTGCCCGCGTCAGCTTTCTTGCGCCGGGGGGGTGTCTGGGCGCTTATTGGGCGCGGCCTCGATCAGCTTTGGCGAACGCCGGGCGCCCCCGCCAAACGCCGAAGCCGCGGCGAGGAAGCCATCCATGCGGCCTTCGATCGCCGCCAGCCGCTTGTCAATTTCGACGACGCTTTGCGCCAATTGTTCCAATTTCCTGCTTTGGCTCGCAATTCGCTCCTCGAGCAGGATCGCCTTTTTGATTGCATTCAAGGCGTCGCCGATAGCGCTCACATGCGGTTCCGGTCAATCCGGTTGAAATGAGCAAGCGCTGTGTCGAGAGCCGCATCGGTGCGGTCGAGCTGGGCGAGGGTGCCCGCGTGAAGCTCATCGAAAACATTGACGAGGCAGCGCAACTCCGCCTCCGCCGCTTCGCCGGCGGGCTCATAATTGAGTGCGGCTCTCCGGACGAATTCAGCTGTCGAAATTTTGCCTGCCAAGGCCGCCTTTCGCAGGACACGCGCTTTATCTTTTGCCGTGATGGGGACGACCAATCTCTGCGTCGCCAAGCTCATTCCAGTCTCCTAATCATGTACATCATCATATACACGCGCTTATCCATGACGGCAAGGGCATTAAGGGATTAATAAGGCCTAATTTTTCTCCTTGTCGACGAGTTTGTTGGCGCCGATCCAGGGCATCATCGCGCGGAGCCGCGCACCGACCTCCTCGATTTGATGCGCCGCTGCCTTCGCCCGCATGGCTTTGAAAGAGGTCTGGTTGACTTGGTTTTCCAGCATCCAATCCCGGGTGAAACGGCCAGATTGAATGTCGTCCAAGACGCGCTTCATCTCGGCCCTCGTCTCCGCCGTCACGATTCGCGGGCCGGAGACATATTCGCCATATTCGGCGGTGTTCGAGACCGAATAATTCATATTGGCGATCCCACCCTCGTAAATGAGATCGACGATGAGTTTCACCTCGTGGAGACATTCGAAATAAGCCATTTCCGGTGCGTAGCCCGCCTCGACCAAAGTGTCGAAACCGCCCCGGATGAGCTCGACGAGGCCGCCGCAAAGCACCACCTGTTCGCCGAAAAGATCGGTCTCGCATTCTTCCCGGAACGTCGTTTCGATCAGACCGGCGCGGCCGCCGCCGATCGCCGCCCCATAGGAAAGGGCGAGGTCATGCGCGGTACCGGAAGGGTTGCACGCGACCGCGACGAGACAGGGTACGCCGCCGCCGCGCTTATATTCCGACCGCACGGTATGGCCCGGCCCTTTTGGCGCGACCATCAAGACATCGAGATCCGCGCGCGGCTCAATAAGATTAAAATGAATATTCAAACCATGCGCAAACATCAGCGCGGCGCCCTGCTTCAAATTAGGGCGGAGGTGATCGCGATAGATGTCGCGCTGCAATTCGTCGGGCGCCAGCAGCATTACGACATCCGCCCATTTGGCGGCATCGGCGACACTTTTCACCTCAAGCCCAACAGCCTCTGCCTTTTTGGCCGAAGCCGACTCCATGCGCAACGCAACGCAGACCTCTTTCACGCCGGAATCCCGAAGGTTCAAGGCATGCGCATGGCCCTGGCTCCCAAAGCCGATGATTGCTACTTTTCTGCCCTTGACGAGTTTGATATCGGCATCGGAATCATAATAGACGCGCATGGGGTAAAACTTCCTGGTTTCATGGCCAACTTTCTGGCGCTCCCATTGGCATGGATTTAAATTTCAGACTAGTCCAGAAATCTGGCATCCAAATCGTATGCTTGAGCGTTCACCGTCGGCGCATTGTCGCAAATTTACGATGATGGCCGCAGTCGATACCCGGAGCCGATACTATGAAGAACAGATTTCTCGTAATTGGAGCAATCTGGTTGCTTTTGTTGGCGACCGCCTTTGTCGCGGAGCCCTATGTCGTCGCGTGGCGGTTCTCCGCAACGTCGGCGCGGACGATCACCCCGCGCGCGGATCTCACCGAGGCGGAGCGGAGCACGATCAAGCTTTTTCAATCCGTTTCCCCTTCAGTCGTTTATGTTTTCGCGCGGACAAAGCCGCACAACCTTTTCTCGCAGGGGGAAGAAGGGAGCGAAGTTCAAACGGGCACGGCAATCGTTTGGGATGCCGCGGGGCATGTGATCACCAATTACCATGTTATTAAGGGATCTGACCAGTTTGCCGCGCACCTTCCGTCAGGAGAGTCCGTTTCCGTTCGCGTTGTCGGCACCGCCCCGACTTACGATCTGGCCGTGCTGCAACTGGAACGGATCCCTTCCCCGCTTCACCCGATCGCTCTAGGAAGTTCCGCCGACCTGCAGGTCGGCCAGTCTGCCTTCGCCATCGGCAACCCCTATGGTCTGGAGAAGACTCTAACTTCAGGAATCATCAGCGGGCTGCGCCGGACAATACCGACGGCCAGGGGCCATGAAATCGCCGGCGGGATCCAGATAAGTGTCCCGCTCAACCCCGGAAATTCCGGCGGTCCCTTGCTCGACAGTTCCGGCCGTTTGATCGGCGTCACCGAAATGATCATATCGGGTACGGGGGAGTTCGCTGGTGTAGGCATCGCAATACCGGTCGATGACGTCAATCGAGTTGCGGCGCAGCTTATCCGTGAGGGTCATGTGCCGTTACCGGGGATGGGCATCGCCGTGCCTCCCCAAGCTGCCGCCGCGCAGACTGGCATCGACGGCGTAATCGTCCTCCGGGTTCATCCTGACTCTCCGGCCGCGAAAGCCGGCCTCAAGGGAGTGACTACCAGCGGCGAGGTCGTAGACGTTATCACCTCCGCGAATGGGAAGCCGGTCCATGACGTAACCGATCTTGCGCGGATTTTTGAACAAATCGGCGTCGGAAAAACGGTGACGCTGACGGTCATGCGGGGCGATCAATCGCGGTCGGTGGACGTCACACTAGCCGATGTCTCCCAGAGTCAAGGCTAGCCGTTTTGCCCCGACAGGTCGTTCCAGGGATTGCGGGGTGCGAAGCTGGGTCTTCGAATGGGCCAAGCGGGAGCGCCAAACGATAGCTTTGACGCGTATTACACCACTTGCCGCCTAGCCTTCCTGTTGCTACATAGCAGCCCTTAACCCTGCTTCTTGCCTGCATCCCGCTAATCTGGCGGTGGTTTGCCGCAATGGCGGCGAACGCCGGCGGACAAGAAGCGCAACCGGCCGAAACCCCGGCGCCCTCAGTATTTGGGCACTCAGGAGAACAAATGGTATCCACCAACACCTACGCGCCGTCGCATGAGGATTTCGCGGCACTTCTCAATGAGAGCTATGGCCAGAACGAGGCCTTTGAAGGCTCCGTCGTCAAGGGTCTGGTCGTTGCGATCGAAAAGGATGTCGCCGTCATCGATCTCGGTCTGAAGACAGAAGGCCGTGTTGCCCTCAAGGAATTTCAAGGGCCCGGGCGCGAAGGCAAGCTCTCCGTCGGCGACGAGGTCGAGGTTTATCTTGAGCGGATCGAAAACGCGCTCGGCGAGGCGGTTATTTCGCGTGACAAGGCGCGGCGCGAGGAGAGCTGGGGCAAGCTTGAGCGGGCGTTCGAGAAACAAGAAAAGGTGGAAGGCATCATCTTCAACCAAGTCAAAGGAGGCTTCACCGTCGATCTCGATGGCGCCGTCGCATTCTTGCCGCGCAGCCAAGTCGACGTCCGCCCGGTCCGCGACGTGACGCCGCTGATGCAGACGCCGCAGCCTTTTCAGATCCTGAAAATGGATCGCCGTCGCGGCAATATCGTAGTCTCGCGCCGCACTGTGCTCGAGGAATCCCGCGCCGAGCAACGGCATGAGATCGTCGCCAATCTCGCGGAAGGCCAGGTGATCGACGGCGTGGTGAAGAACATTACCGATTACGGCGCCTTTGTCGATCTCGGTGGCATCGACGGGCTCCTGCATGTGACCGATGTTGCCTGGCGGAGAGTCAATCATCCGACCGAGATTTTGGCGATCGGCCAGACCGTGCGCGTAAAAATCATCAAGATCAATCACGAAACCCACCGCATCTCGCTTGGCATGAAGCAATTGCTCGAGGACCCTTGGCAAGGCATCGAGGCGAAATATCCGGTTGGCGCGCGGTTCCAAGGCCGGGTGACGAACATCACCGACTACGGTGCCTTCGTCGAGCTCGAACCGGGGATCGAAGGCCTGATCCATGTGTCGGAAATGTCATGGACCAAGAAGAACGTGCATCCGGGCAAGATCGTCGCGACGAGCCAGGAGATCGAAGTTCAGGTTCTCGAAGTCGATCCCGTGAAGCGCCGCATCTCGCTTGGCCTCAAGCAGACACTCGTCAACCCTTGGCAAGCGTTCGCCGCGAAGTATCCGCCCGGCTCGGAGGTTGAGGGCGAGGTCAAGAACAAGACGGAATTCGGTCTTTTCATCGGCCTCGACGGGGACGTCGACGGCATGGTCCATCTCTCAGATCTCGATTGGAACAAGCCAGGGGAACAAATCATCGAGGAATTCAAGAAAGGTGATACCGTCAAGGCCAAGGTGCTCGATGTCGATATCGAAAAAGAGCGCATCTCGCTCGGTATTAAGCAGCTCGGCCCCGATCCTTTCGCGGCGAAGCCACAGGGCGAGACCGGCGCCAAGCCCGGCGAGGAGGCCGCTGCCGGCCTCAAAAAGGGCTCGGTCGTCACTTGCGAGGTACTCGCAGTGAAGGAAAGCGGACTCGACGTGAAGATTGTCGGAACCGACTTCACCGCCTTCATCAAACGCACCGAACTCGCGAGGGACCGGGCCGCTCAAAGAGCAGAGCGCTTCGCCGTCGGCGAGAAGGTCGATGCAAGGGTCACCGTATTCGACCGCCGCGCCCGCAAGGTTTCCGTTTCGATTAAGGCGCTTGAAGTTGCCGAGGAGAAGGAAGCGATCGCCCAGTATGGCTCGGCCGATTCCGGTGCGTCGCTTGGCGATATTCTCGGCGCTGCGTTAAAGGCGCGCGAGGACACACCGAATAAAGGGGCCAAGGGCACGGCCGAGGAATTAGATTAATAAAATCATAATGCGAGGCCGCCCGTGCCGGCCGCCGGAGCTTCGCACCTGCGCGGAAAAATTTCGCGCGGGGGCTCTTTTACGGCGCGAAAGTGGCGAGGGACCATGGAGCCATACTTGAGTGGGGGGCGGTTTTTGCCCCAATGGCCGGCGGACACAAGAGAAGCTTTCCCCAGTGTGGGCTAGCAGCCGCAGAAGCCACTACGATCGCGGCAATCAATATAGCCGGTGGCGATGCTACCGCGTTGCAGAAATCGTGGAGCTCCGATTCCCGTTAAAGGATGAGGATATCTGTATAGGACCCTTCCTCACATTCTCCAATAGATCTGCATAAATCGTCGAGAGTGTCTATCGTATGCATTTTATCTGGGTCGCTAAGATCAAAATAACCATCGTAGTGGGCGACGGCAGATTTTAGGGCACTAAAAGCATTTGCTCGCCTCATTCCGTATGGCCAGAATTCAATAATCAAGGGAATGCGAGTCTTGAGCAAGTCCTTCCCGCCTAATAATGCGAAACCCTCATAGCCCTGAATATCCATCCACAGCACGCTATCCAAGTAATCGACCTCTGGACACAAACCGTCTAGTGTTCCAGATTTTACATGGACTTTATTTTTCAGTTCGATATCATCGTCTGTGGTTACCCAAATCCTATGATCGCCAAAATTAGTCGTGTGGAGTTCAAGCGCAAGCTCAACATCGGTTGACGCTCCGAGGGCACACTCGTGCACCAATATGGAATCGGAGAGATCATTCAGAGCTATATTTGCTCTTAAGAGCCGGCAATTCAGGGGCGCCGGCTCGATCGCAACCGCTCGCCGCACGAAGCCACGCGCTACGGCAGGTATGCAGATCGTGCCGATGTTAGCCCCGGCATCGATCAGGATGGTTGGTTTTTTTCGTCCGTTTAGGTTTTTGTTGCATAGATCGAAGGCCAGTACGAATTTTTGAAAGTCGTATTCACCAGTTGCAAATACTTCCTTTCCAATTCCATTGTCAATCGAATGAACCAAAAACTGTTCCGTTTTAACCTTTGAGTACACCAAAGTATTTGTTGTTCGACCGATCGCAGTAAAAATAAACCGTCGGATAAAGTCGCTTTTTGAGAGATAAGGACGGACTAATATAAATGCCGCTAGGGAATATGCTATCGACCTAAGTGCCGACCTCAGGAACTTAAGGGATCTTGTTGCAAGTGACATGACGTGTCTATCGCTTGTTATTCAGGGCACGGATGCGGCGAAAATTACCGTCGAGGGGGCAGCCAAAACGCTTTGGGTCGCCACCAGCATCTGGGCGCCGAAGTTGTTACGGTTGAATTTGGCGGTCGCGGTGGATTTTGGCAACCGCAATTCCTCGCTCTGGAAGCCCCGAATATGCAACCAATCCTTGGCGCCTAGGAGACCACGTTTTTCCGGATACTTAAATTCAGATACTCAAATAAGTCGGGGTTGAGCACTGCGGGTCGCCGCCCTGCGCCGTCTGAGCGCTCGAGGCCATCCGCCTCAAGTAAGGACCAAGTTCCGTTGGCCAGTGCGTCAATTTTTTAGACTTTAATACGACAATCTTCATTGTCCGCCCGCGTAAGCCAAGGTTGCTTCAAGCTGATCGGCAAGGCGCAACGCCAGGGCCACGATCGTAATCGTTGGCATGTCGCTGCCCACTGTGGGAAAAACCGAACTCCCCGCAATGAAAAGATTGGAAATTCCGTGCACCCTGCAATTGCTATCGACCACCCCTTTCGCCGGATCGCCGTCCATCCGCGTCGTGCCCATGTGATGCCAGCAGCCCACGATGTTTTTTGGCCAGATTTCTGCCAAATCCACCGGTTCTCCCGTGAATTGAAACACACCTTGCCTGGACATTTCCGTGGCAAGCAATTTCCGGAGCGTACTGAAATGCAGCCTATCCGTCTCGGTTAGGCGCCAGTCCACCTCGACTTTATTGAGTCCCAGCCGGTCGCGTGCAAGCGAGAGGGTGATTCGACTGTCGTAATTTGGGATGGGTTCGATCACTGTCTCAAGTTCGAAATCGCGTTTTACGAAGCCTGGATTCAAACGCACATCGAGAACTCCGATAATCGCTTTATGGGCATTTCCTGCGACAGCCGGCGCCGCCCGGAGAATCGCGCGCGCCATATCTCGAAACGGATATCCAAATCGAGTGCGGCCTTTGACCTGCCTAGAAATCGCTCGTAACGCTAAATACGCATTTGACATACTATTCATATAACGCGCCGCAAGATAAGTTCTGGAATTTGGTATTAATAACTTCCGCTGGCACTCGGATGTCGGCGCGAGATGGGCCGAAATGCGAGCTGCCCCGGAAAAATATCCCGCGTGAGAGAGAACCATTGTGGCATCGTAGAGCCGCCGGTAACGCTGCTGGGCGTTGAGGCGCACTAAGCCTGAGCGGATGCGCGGATGGTCCATGAAATAGCGCCCGACAAGATCGCGCCCATTGCCTAGTCCCACCTTTTGCGTTTTGTTCGAGAGCAGCAACAGGCGCGCATTCTCGACGCCGCCGGCGGCCAACACAACAATTTTTGCGGATATTGAAAAACTTTTGCCACTAAGCGTCCTCACCTGGACTCCGGTTACCGCGGTTGCTGTGTCGTTGGTATAGATTTCGGTCGCATTCGAGTACAACATGACCTTGATGTTGCCTGCTGCGCTCAGCGGTGCCTGATAAATATCTCCAAATTTGGCCGGCGGGCTGAGTTGGCTGATGACGTTGGTCAGGCAATTCCTGTCGAGCGGGAAGAGGAACAAACCGTCCTTCGCCATTTGTTGCGACCATTTGCCCTCATCGTATTCAAATGGCCCAAGTTTCAACACAGAGTGACTGCGTTCGTAATAGCGATGCAATTCTTCCTTGCCGAACGGCCATCCGCTGTTAGGAATTCCCTCGCGCTTTTCGAAATCCAGCGAATCGAGCGGCCGGCAATGGCCACCCCAACAATTGGTGCTTCCCCCGAAATACCGGCTCCGAGCCTCGTCTAACCTGTCATACGATAGACCCACATTCTTGCCATCGTACAGGGACTGCGTCATTGGATCCGAACGAGTACCGCCACTTTCTAAAAGAATGACATTGTACGGCTTCGCCAAGAATTCGAGAGCAATTGAAATTCCTGCCGCTCCAGCACCGATGATACAGAGATCGGATTGAAATGAAGTTGAATCATCAATTGTTCGCGAATCTATCATCATCTTGTTGGGCCCGTCCGGCCAGGAACCGCGGTGCAAATTCTCGGGTTAAACACAACGGAGCGCGTGATGGTGCAAAGTGTAGGGGACCGGCGCGGCAGGACTGCTTGATTCGGTTATTGAGGTACAGACCCGGCCATTCCAGATCCTTTTCATATCATGCCGCCAGGGGTTTTGTCTTGCGCTTTAGCTGGAAGCGGAGCTGGCCAAAAGTTCCGGCAAGCGGCGCTCAATGGAATGGCCGGGGGAAAGGAGAGGATTTGGGCAACCCCGGTGGCCGCAGCGGTTAGGACGTAACCCCGTTTTTTTTGCTAATTTTCATTACCCGATTATATTAGAACCAAAAGGCAATATGCGAAGGAGCGATGAAGGTGAACAAACTCGACCGGCCCCGGGAAATCATAGAATATTGCCTTAAACCCCTTGCTATATCTACCACGACGGACGAGTACAAGGAAGTCTATCGAAGGCTTGAACATGTGATAAAGACATTGCAGATCATGGCCGCCCGAGACAAAAAACCCATCGCCATCGACTTTTCTAATATGAAAACCATTAACATCAATGAGGCCGCGCATGGCGACGACGCTTAGACCGCTATCCCTTTAAGAGGAATCACTTATTGTCTTGCTGTTTTTGTTTTGTCGCGAGATCTTTTCCAAAAAGCCGGAAACTTTTTGCGATCATGGCCTAGCGCAGCCGCGTGGCAGATGGCACGACACGGAATGCTACGCTTGTTGTCTTGCCATGCCGGTGCCCGGCGGCTCCGGTTCCGTGCCAATGGCCGCGTCTCGCCCAGCTGTGCCTCGCCCAATTGCGCCGCGCCCAGCCGTGGTGCGTCCCGCCATGTTTCGCCGAGCGGTGGCGCATGTAGCCATGCCTGCTTGCGTAATGGCGGCCGTGATGCGTATCCGCCGTCGCGAGTGCTTCGGCGTGGACGTTTCCGGTTGCGGCCTCGGAATCCTGCCTATCGGCGGCCA
>DATBQJ010000110.1:0-7493 GCA_036560885.1 Methylocella sp. | reverse complement strand
GATTGAAGGAGAGCAACGGCGGATCCTCGAGAAAGTCCTGGATGAGTCCTTCGTGCGGAGTTTTCGAATTGCGATGCTCGTTGCGGCCGGTTTCGCGCTGGCGAGCGCGCTGTGCGCTGGCCTGACGATCAGCCCGCAACGGCATTGACACGTTAACGAGCGGGCGACAATAAACCTGACTGCTGAGGCTTCAATTTATGCGGTCGCAGCTGTCGCATCACTCCAAGAATTATGCGCTGCGATCCGAAATTGTCTATAGATCTGCCGATTGATCAAATGCCGTTGCACGTTGAACGTGTTGTAAACGGCCGCGTGGACGGAAACAAAGCGCTGAACTGATTTTGTCGATTTGAAGCCTTGCATTTTTCGTTCGCGTCGTCGAAGCGGCTGATGCGAATTCTCCGCGCGATTGTTGGCGCGCAGCCCTTGCTCATGCAAACCCGAGAAGCCCATTTCGCGAAGTGCCGCGCCGTAGGATCTCAGTTTGTCGGTGACGATCACCGTCGGAACAAAGCCCTGGCGGCGAAGCAGTTTCCGCAGCAGCCGTACTGCCGCGGCCTTGTCGCGTTGGGGCTGGACCAAGATCTCGAGAACCTCACCTTCGCCATCGACGGCGCGCCACATGTACATTTGCTGTCCAGCGATTGAGACCACCATTTCATCGAGATGCCAGCGACTGTGGGGTTTAGGTCGGGTTCCACGTAGGTTATTGGCAATGACCGGCCCGAATTTGAGAACCCATCGACGGATCGACTCATTGCTGACCGTCAGTCCGCGCTCAGCCAGGAGATCCTCGACATCCCGGTAGCTCAACGTGAACCGGAGATAGAGCCAGACAGCGCGCCGGATGATGTCGGGCGGAAATCGGTGGCGGGCATAGGAGAGGGGCTTCATGGCCAAAACTGTAGCACATACGCTGGCCCATTTGTTCGTTAACGTGTCAATGCCACCATGACGGCCCCGACATTTTCGATCGGCAGATCCGTTTCGTCGAGCAGGCCCGTGTGATCCATACCTCAGTCGGCATGCTTTCCGCTATCCCCAAGACACCACTCTATGAACGGCTTGCCGGTGAGAATCGGCTCGATCCCGCCGATCGGACACCGTACGGAACGAACGTCATTCCCCTCGGTATGGGCCGCGACGCTTTGCGGCAAGGATATTTGCGAGTGCTGCATGCACTTTATGAACCGAAAGCCTATTTTGCCCGTGTGGATTCACTCTTTCTCGAAGGCGGTCTGGAAACCGGTGCCGCCCGCAACGCTCATTTGCGCAGCCGGCCATTCCGCCGGTTCATCCAATATGCGCAAGCGATGTTTTATGTAGGTTTCATCTTTTTCAAGCTGCAAACTGCCGTAGAGGCGGCCGATCTTCGTCACCACTATCGGCGCGCCTTTTTCAACGTGGTACGGCGACGTCGCGACCCGTTTGTGCTGCAAGCCTATGCGTTGAAGGCTGTCTTGCATTATCATTATCACAAGCTCATCGCGACCATGGATGCCGATGGACATTTGCTGAATATCTTTTAAAGGTCGTTTTCAAAGAAACATTTTAACAATTTCAGGCTGGATTTGAATATATTTAACAACTAGTTTCGTTATTCAAAGCTTAGAACTGTCGAGTGCCGTAGCTATATTAAACCTACGCCATCGCCGTGGTGATACGCTTTCATGTCGGAGGCCGATATTTACCCGAAGCAGCGCAGAAGTCGCATCCAGCGTGCATGCCACAACGCTTCCAATAGAGTACTACAATGCGCTCCTCGTGGAAGTGACCGCACGTGGATTATTTAGACGCACATATTGGCACTACGGACTCACGGGAGGAATTGCGATTATCGGCATGACTGCAAGTCTCGATGCGCTTTCGCTATCTGACAACGCGCTTTTTCAAGCTCTGAATGCTATCGTTTTCGGATTTTTCTCAGTACAAATTGGAATGATCGGACACGACCTTTCACATGGCGAAGTCTTTGAGTCGCGTGAAGTGAATCGTTTTTTGCGATGATGGCGTGGGGACTTTTGGGAGGTTTGTGCGAAAGTAGGTGGTTCCACAAACACAACACACACCATAAAAATCCAAATCACATCGGCCACGATCCTGATCTCGAAATACCGTTCGTCTTTTCGGATATTCAGGCGGCGCGATGGTCGGATTCCTACAAGAAATGGATTTTTCCGCACCAGCATATTTTGTTTTGGATCGCGCTCTCGTTCGTGTATCCGTACAACATTGGATACAGCATGAAATACATTTTTGGAAACTTTACAGCCCGATCCATGCTTGAGCTTTTTTTGATGATAATACATTCTGCGGTCGTTGTGGGGCTGCCACTCTACCTGTTACCATTTCCTGTCGCGATTCTTTTCCTCGGCATATCGTTTATTGCCATTGGTGCATACATAGGCATGGTCTTTGCCCCAAATCACAAGGGAGAGGAAATGCTTGATGAGGATGAAACATTCAATTGGACGCACCAAATAACGCTCACGCGCGATCTCTATCCGACGTGGCCCGTCTTCTATCTTCTCGGGGGACTTAATTTTCAGATCGAGCATCATCTTTTCCCCACAATGTCGCGAATGAAATATTGGGAAGCATACAAAACTGTTAAAGAGTTTTGTGCGAAACATGGATTACGATACCACCAAACAACATGGCCGCAGTCAATGCGCGAAATTCATGAATCTCTTAAACAAGAAGCGCGGACTTGGAGTTCCTGATGCTTCTCAGCGCACGGGGAGCTGTCACCACGGCTTCCTGGATGAGCTGTTCGAGACGCCGCAGCGCGCCGAGCGTGGATCCCGCGTGAATTGCTCGCGCTTACAGCCGCCGCCTTCGCGGGTCCGATGAGCGTCACGAGGTCGAAGCTCGTCGCGCCACGGCAAGCGCAAAGCGAACCGATCTATTATCATTGTAATGGCTTGGGTCCCAGACGGGACGATCGCCGGCCCAACGGGTGGTTGGCCCTATTACGGGTGGGCTGCGTTTGATCCGGCACTTCATACTCCCCAAGATCAACGCCAATCCCCAGGGTCCCAAAACGCCGGATACTGCCAAGCTCAGACGGCGTCGCTCCATCCCGCAGAGCGGCCTTTGCAAATTCCCAATCAGTCTTGAATACGGTATCGGGAAGCGCCCAGGCGACCGCGATCCCAAGCTCGCACGCCCGAAGAAGCACCATATCGCGATCGAACCTTGCCAGTTCGCCCCGAAGCTCTTCCGGGATGTCGACAAAGGCCGTCGCGGCATCGTTCCGCCGGATCAGCGTAGTGCGATAAGAGTCCACATGTCTCCAAACAACGCTCACGACCACCGTATCGCGCGGGGACTTTAGTGCTCCCGGACCGAACTTAATTTTCTCGCGCCCGATCATGGCCCGCCGTCTCCTGCCTAGCTCTCAACTAGGCAAGAAGTTCGGTTGATCCCGCGCTTCGCTCTTTCGTCGAGCGCATCGAGCGTATCGACGAGGACCTCAGAGCGATGAACGATGAGAAGAAGGACGTTTTCGCCGAGGCCAAGGGCGAGGGCTTCGACGTCAAGATCCTGAAAGAGGTCATCCGGCTCAGGAAGCAGGACCAGAACGAGCGTGACGAGCGCGACACCCTGCTCGACCTCTACCTTCACGCAATTGAGACAGCCCCATCCCCGAATCCGCAGACTGCCGAATAAGTTAAACCCGCCCGGGGCACGCGGATAAGGCCCGGCCATGGCCGGGCCTGCTCAGTTGATAACGCATCACTGTTCGGCAAACGCCTCGATGCGATCGAGATCAAGCTTACCGGCCGCGCCTCATCCTCTGACGCCGGCGGGGGGTTTCCGGGCGAAACTCTTCGTAGAGGCGGTAAGCGCGTAAGGCGATTTCTTTGGCGGCAACGAACGCGCCAGCATTTCCATCGCTCGCCGCGAGGCCGCGAGAGTTTCGCCAAACTTGCTCTGCAAGTAGCGCTCCACGCTGGCCGCCGAAATCGGCCGGTCCTTGGTGAGCGCTCGAAGCCTTTCGCGCGTGCCGGCACCGCGCGATGAAGCAGATCCACCTTCAGCGTGGCCCCGGTCTTCGCTCTTTCGAGATATTCGTCAATTGCCTTCGATCATGGCTCGAGGAGCCCATGCGACACGCCCTTGGCATACGCATTGAGACCAGCCACTGCGCGCCCGAACATCAGAGCGGTGTCGCGATCGAAGCCGAACCGCTCGGCGACAACCCCGGCCCATAGCGTGAGGAGCGGCGTCCGGTTGATGCTGATGGTTCGTCCCCCCGCCAAGCTGCTCACCTCACGACACCGCGGCGAAGTCGACCTCGGCAAGCCAATCCTCGTCATCGTTCCGCGGACTGTTCACGCGTTTGGAGATCGGCCACATTTTCATCGGCTCAGACGGAAACGTGATCAGGAAGTCATGCGGGTCCGGCTCGCTGCCGAGCCACCTCTCATAGTCGGCAGGCCGCAGGATCGTCGGCATGCGGTCGTGAATCTGCGCTATCAGCTCGTTCGACGGCACAGTGATGATCGTGAATGTCCAGACCTAGTCCCCGCTCGCCGGATCTTTCCAATTCTCCCAGAGGCCGGCAAGACCGAACGGCGCCCCGTTCTTCATCGCAATCGCATAGGGCTGCTTACCGCCCTTGATCGCCTGCCATTCAAAGAAGCCCTCCACCGGTACGATGCAGCGGCGCTTGCGGTAAAGCATCACAGAACATCGGCTTCGATCGGACCGTTTCGGCCATGGCGTTGATTGGCTTCGGGCCGCCCCCTTGGGGTCGCCGCTCCAGGGGACGGAACGAGGCCCCACTTGAGCAGATCGAGCGACCGCTCGCCGGTCTCGTGGTTCTGACGGATCACGAGGAGTTCGTCAACGTTCTCGACTGTAAGAAGAAGCTAGAACTTCTCAGGAAATTTAAGGGGCAGGACGAAGAGCACGAGGCGCTTCCAATTCTGAAAGAGATACAGACAGCACATCAATTGTGGGTCGGCGATCAAAATGCTCTAGCCCATGGTTTCGGCGCAGTTGGGGAAACCGGCACGCTTATCGCTTCGTCCAAACCAAAGCCGCCTGTCCCTGCCGACAGGTTCGGCCAAATCCTTACTCGCGCGAACTGGCTTTATCTCGCTTGCTCGGAGGTTCGGCGCATCGCATCCGGGCTTCCTCTCGGATCAGTGGGTTCACTGCCAAATAGGCCCGCCTGACAGAGTCGAGCGGTTCGCATTCTCGATATTTAGACCCAAAACACGTCTCCAACAATTCACAAAGTCCCGCCTCTGCTACAGAGTCCAAACCCTCAATTCCCGGCGCGGGCTTGACGTACTTCTCACGAATTCGGGCCAGCTGCTTTGCGGAGATCGGCAAGTTGCTTTCAGCCGTCCCAATCTTTTGCGCATTGAATTGGAGACCAGCCTTGCCGGTTGGCGAGACAAAAAATCACACACGTCCGAGCGGAGAAGCCACTCATAGAATATGCCGGGAAGCGCGACTTCGCCCGGAATCCGGGGCCTGCAGGTTCGGCTACCAGGGGCGAGGGCCGAGAGTTCGTCGTTCAGAAACACGCGGCGCCGGCTGCATTACGATCTGCGGCTCGAGATGGACGGAGTCTTGAAAAGCTGGGCGGTCACCAAAGGCCCGAGCCTCATGGTCGGCGAAAAGCAGCTATGTAATCGACGGTGTCCTGAGCGTGGCGCTCGGCGGGTTTCAACGGTTATCCTTGCGCGAGGATTTCCCGATGAGGGGTTGTGTCGAGGTGCGCTACGATGACGAACGGACGCGCTTCGTCTATGAGTCTGGCGAGAAGGCCAAGCCGCAACCCGCAATGACGAATGCCTCGAGGCTGATTTGACATGAGCGAGACAGTCCGCACTTTCACGATCAATTTCGGTCCGCAGCATCCGGCCGCGCATGGCGTGTTGCGGCTGGTTCTTGACCTCGACGGCGAAGTCGTCGAGCGAGTCGATCCGCATATCGGCCTCCTTCATCGCGGCACTGAAAAGCTGATGGAGGCGCGCACCTATTTGCAGAATCTGCCTTATTTCGATCGGCTCGACTATGTCGCGCCGATGAATCAGGAACATGCCTTCTGCCTTGCCATCGAGAAATTGCTCGGTCTTGCAGTACCGCGACGCGGTCAATTGCTGCGCGTTTTGTTTTCCGAAATCGGCCGCATTCTCTCGCATCTTCTCTGTATCACGACGCAGGCGATGGACGTCGGCGCCCTGACGCCGCCGCTGTGGGGCTTCGAGGAGCGCGAGAAGCTGATGGTCTTCTACGAACACGCGTCCGGAGCCCGCATGCACGCCAATTATTTCCGGCCCGGCGGCGTGCATATGGATGTGCCCCAGCAATTGATTGACGACATTGCCGCCTGGTGTGATCCGTTCCTAAAAGTCTGTGATGATTTGCAGGCGCTCTTCATCGACAATCGCATCTTCAAGCAGCGCAATGTCGATATCGGCGTCGTCAGCCTAGAGGAGTGCTGGCGCCGGGGCTTTTCTGGCGTGATGGTGCGCGGCTCGGGGGCGCCGTGGGATCTGCGCAAGGCGCAGCCCTATGAGTGCTACGAGGAGATGGATTTCGACATTCCCGTCGGGCGGCACGGCGACAATTACGACCGGCAGGTCATTCGCATGGAAGAAATGCGCCAGTCGGTCAAAATCATGAAGCAGTGCGTCGAGAAGCTTTCCGAACCGGATGGCCAGGGTCCTGTCGCCGCGAAGGATGGCAAAGTGGTGCCGCCTTCCCGCGCGGAAATGAAGCGCTCGATGGAGGCGCTGATCCATCACTTCAAGCTCTACACCGAAGGTTTTCATGTGCCGGCCGGCGAAGTCTATTGCGCGGTCGAGGCGCCGAAGGGAGAATTCGGCGTCTATCTCGTGTCGGATGGCACTGAAAAGCCGTATCGCTGCAAGATTCGGGCGCCGGGCTTCGCACATCTTGCTGCGATGGATTTTCTCTGCCGCAAATCGATGCTTGCCGATGTGAGCGCGATTTTGGGTTCGCTCGATATCGTCTTCGGTGAGGTGGACCGATGATGCCGTCGCCCGCCTCTGCGTGGAAGGCACATTTGGGCATACCCCAACAAAACATGTTCAAAGAAAGCACGTCCAGTAATAGTTGATCGGCTTTTTCGACTGCGGCATCCGCTGTCCTTGTCGTAAACTTTATCCCACTGGTGCAAAGCCGCCAATCGGGCGATGCCCCGTCACATGGGGGATATGCTAAAACTTTTTTGGTGGGTGGTCATCGGGCTCTTCAGATCACGAGCGTTTCTTGAGGCGGAGATCATGGCGCCACGCCACCAGCTCATTGTGCTGCGAAGAAAATCGCCAAAGCAGCTCGCTTTTAGCAATTTCGATCGTCTCATTTTTGCCTGTCCCTGTCGTAATTCAGATCCGAACATAGTGATGGTGCAATCCGCCGAGAATTGGATTGGCATGAATGCTTCCAACGACGTGAACGGTCCGCGATAACGGCGCATCCTTATTCAGGGAAAGGTGGGTTCTCGC
>DATBQJ010000109.1:0-2889 GCA_036560885.1 Methylocella sp. | reverse complement strand
CGGCGATCTCGCCAAAATCCTCTGGCATGACGGCGTCGGTCTGTCGCTTTACGCCAAGCGGCTCGACCGCGGAAAGTTCATCTGGCCGTCGGCGAAGGAGGGCGCAGTTTCGATCTCGGCGGCGCAGATGGCCTATATGCTCGATCACGCATGTTAATGCCCCTCTTGGTGAGGCTGACAGATTTTGAGATCGAGGCGATCGATCTTGTGGGTTCGTAAACTTTGAATGCCATCGAGGACATTGGTGGTGTCGTTGAAGAGATAAGCCCCGCTCGGCTGACGATCCACCAAAAGCCGTGCTTTCCTGATCTGCACGTAGAGCCAGTTCACCGGGATGGTCAGCTTGGCGGCCAATTCGGGCGCGGTCAGCACATCGGCGCCGTGGGACCATCGGGTGCGTGGCTGACTCACCTGCATGCCGACGGCATGCCCGATTCGCTGGACCGTGATCGGGAGGACCTCGCTCTCGCTGTTGGGAGAATGATGCCCCTCGCTCGTGAGGACGGCGGCGATCTGATCGTCATACGTGCCAGCACGCGCGAGGGTGAGTGCGCGATCGCGCATTTCCTCTCCTCGCGCGAGCTTGGTGACGGCGTTGACCCTCCGCTGAACCTCAAGCTCGGTCACGGCCCCGCCGCGCCAAACGATCCGGACCGAGGCGACGTCGTGTTCGCCGCGGTCGAGCACGACCTTGTCGACGAGGCATCGCAGCAAGGCCTTACGTTGAGCATCGGTGGTGGTTGCGTCGCCCCAGATTTGCGGGAGACGGCCTGCGAGGCTGATGACCTTGCCTTGCATATCTTTGCCCATGCCCATCTGAGCAATCGGCTGGGGAGAGGCCTGTTGGGCAAGAGCTTCTTCGGCCGCTCGAACCTCGTTCAGCGCAGCCTCCCAGCGACGCTCAAGTTCGGCGGCGACAAGACGATTATCGGGGTCCACCCGATTAAACTGACGCTCGGCCAAAGCGGCGGTGTATCGCTTTCGCTCGAGTTGGCGTTCGGCGCTCGCGCGCAGTGCGGCGTCCACCTGGAGTTGGGCGCGGCGAGCCCTTGACAGCGCATCGAGCTCGGCCAGCGCCAGTGCTGTCAGGAACGCGTCTGCCACGGCCTTGTCGATCCGTGCGGCCCGCATTTCCTGGCACGTCGGCAAGCCCTGATTGGAGCGCAGATGATTGCATACATATTGGCTGCCGCCTTTGTAGCGGACGGAGCTCCCATACCCGATACAAAGCCTATTCTCTCGCGCAGCATGCCGACGGGCGGAGGCGCGCCGATGCGGCGCTGCCCTCTACAGCGCCGCTCGCTCTTTCTGAGGATTCCGTGGGTCCGACGCAGTCAGTCTGTTTGCAGACAGCGGCGTTGCCTCCCTTTACAGCGCCGCTCCGCCGCTAGAGTCAGGCATCGCCTAATGCGCGCTTGACATCCTCAAGCGCTGCCTTTTCAGATTCATTCACTTGCACGCCGCCAAAGCCTAGAAAGCCGTCGCCGCTCGCTTCCGCAACGGTCTGGGCAATTTTGTTGAGCCAGCCTTTTATCGCTGAAGCTTCCGTTGGGGCTTTGGCGTCGAGAATCGCAGCCACTTCCTTCAGCTGGTCGATGGCCCGGACCTTCATTTGATCGGGACTTGCCCCAGCGGCGATGGTTCGTATCCCCTCCCGCGCTTCCGCTCGACCGGTGGAAGTCAGCAATTCCTCGGCGATGCTCTTTATCAGAGTTGCGTCACCGCCAGAGGCCTTGGCTTCACCCAACATTCTTGCTTCCGCAAAGGCTTCTTTCAGATGTGCAAAGAAGCCATTGGGATCGGCGACGCTAACGGCGAAGCCCGCAAGCAAAGGCGATTGAACGATTTTCTTCCATTCGGCTAACGAGAAGTCTGTTTTTGAGGCCATAGCTTAGTCCTTTCGGAAACCATCTGAACTCAACGGCACGCAATATTTATTGCCCGCGCGGCGGTAAGCAACTCTATCGCGGACCAAAAGCGACTTTTACAGTTTGGTGGGAAAGCCGCTCCCAGACCCTGGCCGCTTCGGCGCTCGTCTAGCTGCCTCGTCTCAGGGAACAAGGAAGCGACACCTGGGTTTTACCATGGACACTTACTTGGGGGTGGGCGCCTCGGTGTGAGGAACCGCAGAAATGAATAAGAAAACTTTCGCATTTACCCTCCTTCTCGCCGGAGGAGTTTGGGGTGCGAGTTTCGCACGGTCGAACCAGGATACTGATGACTGCGGAATTGCGACGGTTGCGCCAGCGGCGCCTCAGGCAGCGGCGAACCAATCCGGCGTTATGTCTAGCGGCCAATAGACAGTTCGCAAGGCAAACGAGGTATTAGATGCAAATTCGTGCGGGTTATGAGATCTCCTATGACTGTGCGCAGGCGACGCCAATGATTTTGGCGTTGAGCGTTCATCCGTCACGCCTTGAGGATTTGCTGACGCCCGATCGAATGCGGCTGGATCCGTCCATCCCTTTCAACACCTATTACGACAGTTTCGGCAATTTTTGTCATGTAATCCGGGCGCCCGCCGGGCGACTCACGATGTCAACGGACTTCCTGATGCATGACGATGGAGAGCCCGATGCAATTGCGCCTCAGGCGGAGCAGCACGCGTTGGAAGACCTGCCAGTGGACGTTTTGATTTATCTGCTCGGGAGCCGCTACTGCGAGACCGATCGCCTATCGAACACGGCGTGGAGCCTTTTTGGGCAGGTTCCAAAGGGTTGGCCGCTGGTGAAGGCTATCTGCGACTATGTACACGACCGCATCACGTTCGGTTACCAATACGCTAACCCTGGCAAAACAGCGTGGGATGCCCATACGGAACGACGCGGCGTGTGTCGTGATTTTGCCCACCTCGCCATCACGCTCTGCCGCTGTATGAATATTCCTGCG
>DATBQJ010000108.1:0-5971 GCA_036560885.1 Methylocella sp. | reverse complement strand
CGCCGCTCAATTATGGGGACCGGGCCAAGCAGTTCAGCAAACTTCGCAAAATTGGCTACGACAGTTTCAAGGGACGGGAATAAGATGCCCCTTCCCGCAAGAGGTGGTTTGCCGTCAGTTCGAGATGCCTTGAAGAACAACCAGGTATTGCCATCAGTCACAGCAGCGACAGCGACACCGTTCTCCATAGCGTACATCATCGCCTGTTTGATACCAGACATCAGCGATTTTACCACCGGCCCGTTTAGGGCGACTTGCATCAACTCCCTTGACTTAGTAGCTGGAGAAAGCTTGCCAACCCGCTTGGCCTCGATGACCAACGCGCCGCGGCGCTCGCCGATCGTCAGCAAGTAATCAATGAACCCGGACTCGGTATGGGGTTCGACCAGGACCGGTTCATGTTTCCAGCCTAGGACCTCAAACAAGATACGGTCCAGCACCTTTAGACGGGTGCCGGCCTCATTCTGCCTAGCTTTCAGCCCTGCTCGCAGCTCGGCTTCGAGTCCAATCAGCCGTTGAAAGGCTGCGTCTATCGAATAGGGCATCGGTAATCCCAGTCGGCCTGAACAGTGGCCACAGACAAACACTCTTTCGTAGCCGAAAAAGGGTGTCAAATCGAGCCAATTTTGCTTAGATCCGAGCGGCGGGCAAAACCCGGGGGTGTCTCCTTCCGAATGGCAGGTCGCTTGGTTAGAATGACCGGTTAGGGCGTGTTCGCGCCGGCAGAGGGCCGCGCGGAATTTCCACTTCCGGGACGCGCCAACCCACCGAACAAAGTCCGCCAAGGGTCACAAGCAGAAATTCAACCTGACCCCCTACTATATTTCCTGTTCCCTAAGCACCCGCGTACGGCTTTTGGGAACGGCTCAAGGCGAGCCTCGCGGCGTAGCGGGCCATCAGATCGACTTCGAGATTGATTTCATCGCCCAGGCGCCTTTCGCCCCAGGTCGTGACTTGCAGCGTATGCGGAATGAGCAGCACCGAAAAAACATCTGCGTCGACGCGGTTGACCGTGAGCGACGTCCCGTCGAGGGCAACGGAACCCTTTTCCGCAATGAACCGCGCGAGCCCGTCCGGAGCGCTCAAGTCAATGCGCCGCATGCCGTCGAAATCATCAATTGCGACGATTTTCGCCACGCCGTCCACATGCCCGGTCACGATATGGCCGCCAAGTTCGTCGCCAACTCTCAGGGCCCGTTCGAGATTGAGCCGCGTGCCGCGCTTCCAATTCCGTGCGGTCGTACGCGCAAGGGTTTCCGCCGCGACATCAGCCTCGAACCAGTTCCGACCGCCACTTTCGCCACAAGCGGTCACGGTCAAACAAGGCCCGCCGCAGGCGATCGATGCGCCCGGCAAGATTGTCTCCGCCGGATACGAGCAGGCGATGCGCAGACGGTGCAAATTTGTTCCAGCGTCAACCCGTTCCACCTCGCCGACGTCGCTCACAAGGCCGGTAAACATTAGGCCGCTCGTTCGTAACTGGTCAGCTGGTCGGCGCCGATCGTCCGTGTCCCGGCGAGCCGATAATTTTGCGGATCGGCAAGCATAGCGGCGCTTTTCGGATCGAGGCCCAAAACGCCGTCCTTTCCTAGCGGTTCCGGCGCGGTAAAAATAAGGACTTCATCGGCGAGCCCCTGCCCTATCAATGCCGCCGCGATCCGCGGGCCACCCTCGCAAAAAACCCGCGTCAAGCCGCGCGCGGCCAGATGAGTCAACGCTGCATGAAGATCGACGCGCCCCGCCGCGTCGCGGCGCACCTGCGCGACCTCGATATGCGCCTCGCGTAAGCGTGCGGCGCTCGCTTCACTCGCCCCTTCGCCGGCGATAACCAGGGTAGGAATTTTTGCCGCCGTCGTCGCGAGTCGCGATTGCAGCGGCAGACGCAGATCGCTGTCGAGCACGACGCGCAAAGGCTTGCGGTCCTCGAGGCCGGGAAGCCGCACGCTCAAAAGGGAATCGTCCGCCAAGATGGTGCCGATACCGGTCATCACCGCGTCGTGCATTGCGCGCATGACATGCACGAGCCCATTCGCCGGCGCGCCCGTGATGACAAGCCGGGGATCGCCGGCCGATCGCGCCGCAAAAGAATCCGCCGTCACCGCGAGTTTCAGGCTGACCATCGGACGCTTGCGGGTAACGCGCAAGAAATGGCCGAGATTGACCCGCCGCGCCTCCTCCGCGAGTATCCCGCACGCGACTTCAATGCCAGCATCGGCCAGGATTTGCGCGCCTCGGCCGCAGGCGCGGGGATCGGGATCGTCAACAGCATAGACCACGCGGCCAATCCCCGCCGCGACAATTGCATCCGTGCAAGGCGGCGTTTGCCCATGATGGCTGCAAGGCTCCAACGTCGCATAGAGCGTCGCGCCCCGCGCTTGCACCCCCGCATCGCGTAAACCCTCGGTTTCCGCATGCGGGCGGCCTCCGGGTTTGGTCCAGCCACGCGCCACGATGACGCCATCCCTAACGATGAGGGCGCCGACCGCGGGGTTCGGCGCGCAAAGCCCGAGCCCGCGCCGCGCAAGGGCGAGCGCCGCCGCCATGAACCGCGCGTCCGCGCTGGATTGGATCATGCCAGTCCCGGCGGCCGCGAGATTGCCGCCGGAGGCGGATTTGCGTCGTCTTCCAAGGCCTCGCCCTCGCCATTGGCGAGCTCGTCGATGAGCGTATTGAAATCGCGGGCCTCGCGAAAATTGCGATAGACCGAGGCAAACCGTACATAAGCGATGCTGTCGAGTGCGCGGAGACCTTCCATGACGAGTTCGCCGATCCGGCCGCTTTCAATTTCGCTATCGCCCTGACTCTCGAGCTGGCGCACGAGTCCGTTCACCATCCGCTCGACGCGATCAGGATCCACCGGCCGCTTGCGCAAGGCGACCTCAATCGAGCGTGTGAGCTTATCGCGGTCGAAGGGCACCCGCCGGCCGGATTTTTTCAAGACCATCAGTTCGCGCAATTGCACGCACTCGAATGTCGTGAAGCGGCCGCCGCAATCGGGACAGGCGCGGCGGCGGCGAATGGCCGACGCGTCGCCGGCCGGGCGAGAGTCCTTCACCTGGGTTTCGAGACTGCCGCAAAAAGGGCACCGCATGGCGGACCAGCCTCACAGCATGTTTGTGACCGATGCAACTGCCGCCCAACCTCAATAAATTGGGAAGCGTTGCGTCAATTCGCGCGCGCCTGCCATTACTTTGGCTTCGACAGCTGCGTTGCCCCCCGCATCGCCATGCTTGACCAAGCCGTCCAAGGTCTCGGCGATTAACTCGCCGACCCTTTTGAATTCGGCGATGCCGAAACCGCGCGAGGTCGCGGCCGGCGTGCCTAAACGAATGCCGGAGGTGACCATCGGGCTCGCGGTATCGAACGGCACGCCGTTCTTGTTGCAAGTGATCCCGGCCCGCCCGAGCGCCGCTTCCGCCGCCTTGCCGGTGAGGCTTTTTGGCCGCAGATCGACGAGCATCAGATGATTGTCGGTGCCGCCGGTGGTAATCGCGTAGCCGCGCTCAGTGAGCGTTGCGGCAAGCGCCTTGGCGTTATCGGCAACGGCCCTCGCGTAAAGCTTGAATTCGGGCTTCAGCGCCTCGCCGAAAGCGACCGCCTTGCCCGCGATCACATGCATCAGGGGGCCGCCCTGGAGGCCCGGAAACATCGCCGAATTGATTTTCTTGGCGATCGCCTCGTCATTGGTGAGTACCAGACCTCCGCGCGGCCCGCGAAGAGTCTTGTGGGTCGTCGAGGTGACGACATGGGCATGCGGGAACGGCGAGGGATGCACGCCGCCCGCGACGAGCCCTGCGAAATGCGCCATGTCGACGAAAAAATACGCGCCGACCGAATCGGCGATTTGCCGGAACCCGGCAAAGTCCCAATAGCGTGGATAGCCGGAGCCGCCGGCGATGATGATCTTTGGCTTGTGCTCCGCCGCAAGCCGCGCGACCGATTCCATGTCGATTCGATTGTCGTCGCGGCGCACGCCATAAGGAACCGGCTTGAACCATTTTCCGGAGAGATTGACCGGCGAGCCATGGGTCAGATGGCCGCCCGCGGCGAGATCGAGCCCCATAAAAGTATCGCCCGGCTGGGCTAGTGCCAGAAACACCGACTGGTTGGCCTGGCTGCCAGAATTTGCCTGCACATTGGCGAATTTGCAGTCGAACAGCCGAGTGACGCGTTCGATCGCCAGGGCCTCGACCATATCCACGAATTGGCAGCCGCCATAATAGCGCCGGCCGGGATAGCCCTCGGCATATTTGTTGGTCAAGACCGAGCCCTGCGCTTCAAGCACGGCTTTCGAGACGATGTTTTCGGAGGCGATCAGCTCGATTTCATGTTGCTGGCGGCCGAGTTCGAGCCCGATCGCCTTGGCGATTTCGGGATCGGCTACAGCGAGCCCCGCCGCGAAAAATGGGTTTGAGTCTGGGCGGCTGGCGACGGTCTGGCTCATGCTGAAAATTCCTGCGATGGCGGACCGGGCGCGGAGCCACGCCCGCGCCCGGCACGAGAGATGGCGGACAGGCTTCGATAGCATGTCATTTTGCCCGCGTGAAGCCGCTGGCGCGGGTTCTGGAAGCTAAAATGCCGCCGCGGAAACCCTGGCCCAAAGCGCGGCCGTGTGGTTTTGTCCGGTTTTTTGAAGTAATCTTACCAAAATGTTTCACGTGAAGCATTTTGGTACGATTGCGGGCCGGAAATATTGCAAGGCTCTATACAGCTGGCAGGTGTGGGAAACGTAGGATCATCCAGTATACTGGTGCTATTGGCGGTTTTCAAAAATGCTTTCTTGGCTGTTGGGAATTTTCAAGGGCTCTGACGGCCAGATGGACTGGCCCCGGATCGGCGCCGTAATCGCCGCGCTCGCATCTGGGGGATGGGCCGTCTACACATTTTTCGCTGCCCGCAAAATGGACAACGAGAAAAATGGCGGCGACACGACCGCTACCCAAACGGGACAAGGTGCTGCCTCGGGACGGGACACGAATATCGGCGTGCAAAACTTTGCCGCGCCGAGCCCTGAGCTAGTCGCGCAAATTCAAAAGCCCTTGGCTGAAGAGTTAGCCGCGCAACGCGCTCAGAACGAGAAGTTGACCAACATGCTGCTGGAGAGAAATCCGGCGGCGACGCCGGGCGCGCAACAAGCAGTTGGAGCGGCGGTCGAATCGATCGCGCAGGGCGCCGAGGCGGGCGACAACCGGCTCGAAAAGGCGCTTGGCCTTTTGAAGGAAAACAACATCGCCGAGGCCTCCACGCTTCTCGAAGCCTTCGCCAATGACAAGGAAACCAAGATCGCAAAGGATCGCAAGGAGGCCGCCGCTGCCTACCGTAACCTCGGCGCCATCGCGGGGCTTGCCGATCCCAAGCGCGCGCTCGCGGCTTACGAGAAAGCGCTCGCCCTCGATCCGGACGATATCGAGAGCCTGTATCGGACGGGCTACATTCTGATCGATTACGGCGATCTCAACAAGGCGCAAACGCGGCTTGAGCGCGTGCAAGAACTTGCGAAGGCTACCAACCAAGTATTTTACCAATATGCCGCACCGGGCGCTCTGGGCGATATTAAAAAACGGCGCGGCGACCTTGGCGGAGCGCTGCAATCTTATCAGAGTATCATTCCCGTTATTGAGAGTCTCGCCAAAGCCGATCCCGGCAATGCTCTCTGGCAGCGCGATCTCTCGGTCAGCTACAACAAGGTTGGAGATATGCGGAAGGATCAAGGCGACCTCCCAGGCGCGCTCAAATCCTATTCCGATAGTCTCGCGATTAGAGAGCAGCTGGCGAAATCCGATCCCGGCAATATGGAGTGGCAGCGCGATCTCTCGGTTTCCTACAATAATGTCGGCGGCGTGCAGAAGGATCACGGCGACCTCCCGGGCGCGCTCAAATCTTATTCCGATAGTCTCGCGATTGCCGAGCGGCTTGCGAAATCCGACCCCGGCAATGCTCTCTGGCAGCGCGATCTCTCGGTGAGCAACGA
>DATBQJ010000107.1:0-4684 GCA_036560885.1 Methylocella sp. | reverse complement strand
CGTTCGACCGAACGCCGTAGTTCTTGTCGGTCGCCGTCGCCGCGCGTTCATTGCTCCAACGCATTGCAAAGCGCTGCGCCAACGATTTGCAATCCGTTACGACAACGCGTTGCTATCAATCCCGCGAGAACATCCGCAATGGGACGTAGACACCGCTTACTCTACTTGCGGCAGGCGTTGCACTGAAACAAACGCCGCGCGCCGCGCTTTACGAAGCAATAGCCGCCTGCGCCGCACTCTGGACAGACGAAACCATCGGGCCAACGCCAGCCGACCAGCGCCACATGGCATTGCTCCTCGCTGCCAAACAATTTGTCAAAACCGACCTCGCTGAGGCCTTTCTGGAATTGCACCATATTGCGCGCCATGCCCGAACCCTCCCGAAAACAATATGTTCGCTATTTGTTCTACCTCCAAAAGCGTGGCTGACGCAACCGCGTAATCAGGTTGAGTTTTGGCGGTTGACCGGGGGCCTTCCGATCAATCAGTCCGTCGGGGCCATGGGCGTTGAACTTCACCACCCAATCGCGCACGATCTGCAACGTCACATCGCCGATCTTGGCCGCCTCGGTGCGCTTGGCGCCGTCATAAATCGCGGCGAGCGCGAGAAGCGGTCGCGCCTGCGCCGCGTCCTTGGCCTTCTTCGCAACAGAACGTAGCGCCGCAGCGTCAAAATCTCTCCGGAGCGGAATAGCGGTCATGGCGAACCTCCCTCGTTCGCCATGTTGAATCAGATCGTTGCCGATTCGGGAACAGCCACAGAGTCACGTTCTTTGAGATTTGGTATAAGATTTCACGGGACCCAAGGGAAGAAGCCACTCTCAATATTTCCCGGACTTGACCACGAGCCAAATTAGAATCAACCCGAGGCTACAGCCGACCGCAAAGACGGCGAGCCCAATGATAGTTATTCCCCACATTACGGGCCCCTTGTTCGCAAGGAGCAAGAAACTTGAGCCGACAATTAGAGCTGCGATCACGAGACCAACTGCAATGCGATTGCTAGACCGATTCAGCTCGCCAAGGAGAAAATCAAATCCCTGGCGCCCCAAGTCGATGGAGAATCGCCCGGTAGTCATGGTCTTGACGAGTTCCTCCAGTTCACGTGGCAAGCGCTGGGCGACGCCGGCCCATTGCCAAACCTCGTCACTAGCAGCCCGAGCTAAACGGCGCGGTTGCCGCGCCGCAGCCATTTGCCCCTCGGCGAACACTTTGCACTGGTCAATGACATCGAACTCGGGGCAAAGCCAATGCAACAGGCCTTCTACTCCGGCAATGGTCCGGAACACGAGGAAGAGTTCGCTAGGCAATTTGAGGTCATGTCGAGCGCCGTTTTGCATCATCTCGATGAACATCTCTCCGACCTGCACGCGTTCGTGGGGCTGAGTGAGCTGCTTTAGCAAGATCGGTTTCAATCCTCTGAGAAACGCGCCCCGGTTGACCTCGGGGCCAGCATGCGCGAGTTCCAGCCAAATAGTGGCCAGACGTTCGACGTCTTCCGCAATCATCGCCTGAAATAGGTCCGCCAAAGTATGGCGTTCGGTCTCGGTAACGTAGCCCACGAGGCCAAAATCGATGAAGGCGACACGGGTGTCCGGCAGCACAAGGAAATTGCCTGCGTGGGGATCGGCTTGATAGAAGCCGAATTCAAAGATTTGTCTGAGGTATGCGCCGACAAGGCGCTCGGCGATTCTTTTCAGGTCCACATTCGCCGCGAGCAGACGATCGATTTCATCCAAGGGGATGCCCTCGACATATTCCATGACTAGGATGTGGGGATGAATGAGGTCCCAGTAAATCCTTGGCACGAAGATGTAGGAATCGTTCGAAAAGATTTGCGAGAAGCGAGCCATGTTAGTCGCTTCCAAGATGAAATCGAGTTCCTGGTCGATGGCATTGGCGAATTCCTCCACCATTTGCACCGGGTTCAGGAACCGGCTTTCGGGCAGGTATTTTTCCATCAGGGAGGCGAGCCTGCGCAGCACCCCCACGTCCGAGGCAATCACCTTATTGATCCCTTGACGCTGGACCTTGATTACGACCTCGTCGCCCGACTTAAGCGTCGCCCGGTGGATCTGGGCGACGCTGGCGGACGCCAGAGGCTCCGGATGGATCATGCTGAAAGGCGAATCGGCGGTCACATAATAGTCCGGCAGCGCCTTCTTGATCTCCTCCCAAGGGACCTCACGGGTGTGCCAAAAGAGCCGGCGCAGCTCTCTGGCAAATGTCTCGGGAATCAAGTCGTGCCGAGCGCTCAATAGCTGGCCGAATTTGATAAAGGTAGGCCCCAACTCCTCGAAGGCTTCTCGCAGGCGGACCGCCGTGCGTTTGTCCTCTTCCTGATGAAGTCGCGCGTAACGGAACCGATCCAAGGGAGAAAGTTGGCCATGCAGCGAAAGGCGTTTTACGACACTGTAAAAACCATGGCGCGCAAACACGGCTACGATGTGCCGCAGGCGCATGACTAACTGTGAACGCTCCTGTAACGCCTTAAACATTGCCGTCAGTGTCTCCTGTGGTCAGGAGTGGCATTCCACGGGTGATTAACTAATGTAACAGTTTGATGGATTCCATTGTAAGGCCAGCTCGCGCGCAAGCAGGCCGGAGGGGAGCGAACCTTCGGCGGGCGGGGCCGCTGTCGTCGCCTCGCCAAGACTTAGAAGGCCTCTCGCGCGGCCAACCCGCCTTCGTCCAACTCGCCATGATCCGGCGCATGAGCCGCAGAATCACAAGGCTCTCAAAACATCGTAAAATCGTCGGACTCTGAGATGTCGCGGAGCAATACAGCCGACGTCACGACCTTGCGGCCGATCATCGGCCGGTAACGGCGCCGCTTTTCCATCGGCTGCGTTTAACGGTCATTCGAGATCGACGCGGGCCAAGGTCGCCGAGGAGGCGCAGTTTGATAAAATCATCGCGCTGCGCACCAACGCGAATGTGACGCCATTGCAGGCGGTGCTGCGCTATCGTGATCTTCTCCCGGTCGAGGCCCTCTTCCGCAAAACTAAGGCGATCACGCGCAGGCGGCCGATCTTCCATTCCTCCGACACCGCCGTGTCTTCCGCTCTGTTTTCTGCTCCATCATGGCGCTTTCGATGCCGAAGGATCTCGACGATCTGTCGCGCGAAGCGGGAGTTTCGCCGGAATGGAAGCCGTTGTAGCGCGATCTCGACCGGCTTCAACAGGTGGGCTTTCAGGCCGGTGCGGAACAACGCCGCAGCGAACGTCGCGGCGTTGTTCCGCGCCGCCCATGTCGCGCTGCCGCTCCGTTTCGACACTGCCAACGTTGGAGACGAAGCTTCACCGTCACAGTCGAACCTTGCGCCGGCAAATCTTGTAGATGACGCTCATGCCAGCCGTGCCGGTGCGATTATCGTTTCCGGCAGTCGGGACAGACGCCAGACCCATCACCAACCGCCGAAATCAGCCATTGACCGAGCACCTGCTCCGCGCCCAAAACTCGTATGCCCCGCCCGGGAGCCCATCTCGACTTTCTCTGCACACGGTCAAGCTATGCTCGACCCATGCTCAATCAAGGCCGCAACAGCAATTGAGGCAGAACCATCAAACGGGGTCAGCCTCAATCTCTGTGGGTGACGGCGGCTACAGCGGCAACATCCGCGCACGCAAGAGTTCTGGACCTGCTCGACCGTACATCGCTCGCTTGAGGGTTTTCAGCCGGTTGATCTGTCCTTCGGTTTGACCGTTGCTCCAACTTTCGGTGACGGCGCTTCTCACGGCGTCAATATCCCTGCGCAAAGCGCGGGCGAACCGCTGCATCGCGTAGAGGCCGGATTGATGTGCATCTGTCAGCCAGACACCGAGCTTCGCGACATTCTTGCTTCGAAGAATACCTCAAAACCGCATGGCGAGCCGCGCATCGTCGCAAACTCCCGCCACTCGCTCTTTAGGGCGTCGACCTTCACCGCCTGATTGTTTGTCAGCAGCCCACGCCACGCTCCCCGCTGGCAACGAACGAAAAACTCATTCGTCGTCCACCTCGATCTTCAGGATTTCCGATGCCTTGAAGGTGACAACCCTGCGGGCGGTAACCGGCGCCATGACGCCTGTCTTCAGATTGCGCCCGGGGCGCTCGCCCTTCTGGCGAACAGCGAAGCTGCCGAAACCGCGAAGCTTCACGTTTTCCCCGGCAACTGGCGTGGAGAGCGCCTTCATGGAGTGACCTGAAGATATGCCTTGCCGTTCGTTTCTACTAAGTTCGCCGGCTTCCGCAAGATGACCCCGCTGTCGTTGCCGTGAGCGCAATTGGTGTCGGCGAAAAGCTGGCGCGACGTCGTTTTATGGAAGTCGGGCCCGCGTACTCGTCAACAAATTCATCGCGCGCAGAAGAGGTGGTGAAAACCGCTCGAATACGCCTTCCTTCACCATTTTGCTCGAACCACAAAATCATTCTTCCCGCTAAGGTCAGGCTGCGCCGTGAAGTGGACATCGACGTTCGCCGACACTTTTCCGTTGTCATCGATTCCGAAAAGCGGATTGCGGAGTTCGCTGGGGACGGTCGCCTCTATGTGGACATCTGCACGACAAGCATATGTCCCCTGTTTTTGATTGCTGCTTTCTTCCGTGATCGAGTCGAAGGACAAGATGGCGGATTTCTTGAAGGCATCGAGTTGGCTCGAAATGCCGTTGTCTCCCGTCTTCGACGGTGAGCCGCCTTCCTTCG
>DATBQJ010000106.1:0-7141 GCA_036560885.1 Methylocella sp. | reverse complement strand
GGTTTGTCGTTCTCAAGTGCTTCCAGTGCTCGGCGGGAAAATCATAGAAGGCCAGCAGCGCTTCGCAATCTTTCTTGAGGCATTCGGCGGCTTTCTCGTATTTGACGGCGTAGGTCTCGATGAAGGCGCCAATCGCGATCTCGGCCTGGGCTTTGGTCTCCGCCATCCAGATCGCCTGCAAGGCCCACTTGGCCTTGGGGTGCTGACTCTTTGGCAGCTTATTCAGCACGTTTGCCGTCTTGTGCACCCAGCAGCGCTGCTCGCGCGTTTTCGGCCACACCTCGCCGAGCGCCTTCCAGAACTCAAGAGCGCCATCGGCGACGGCGAGTTCCGGCGCGACAGATAAGCCACGCCGCTTCAGATCGAGCAGTAAGGCGCGCCAGTCATGAGCACTCTCTCTCGTGCCGTCGGTGAAGCCGACAAGCTCCTTTCTGCCTTCCGGCGTGGCCCCGATGATAACGAGGATACATTGCGCATTGTCCTCCAAGCGCGCCTGCAAATGAATGCCATCGGCCCAGACGTAAAGGTAGCGCTTGTTGCAAAGGTCACGCTCGCCCCAGCGCTTGTAATCCTCGATCCAAACCTCCTTCAGCCGCGCGATCGTCGAGGCCGATAAGCCAGGAGCCTCCTTGCCGAGCCAGCGGGCGCCGCAGTCACTGCACGAAATTACCCCGAGCGGGATTATCTCGTGACAGTGGGCGGCATCATCTCGTAATGACGGGCGGCATCACTCCGTTATGGGTGGGCGGCTTCGCCAAGAATCAGCAAACAGAAGACACTGAAGTGACGAGACAAGGCTCCGAACAACCTGTTGTGCAGCGAGGTGCGGATATTTCTCCCTGCAAGAAATACCGCTACCGTCTGACTAGAACTTGGGATGAGCGCCCGGCGCTTACCTTCGTCATGCTCAATCCGAGCTGGGCGGATGCAAAGAAAGACGATAACACCATTACCCGCTGTGTGGCTTTTGCGACGCGCGAGGGAGCGGGGGGAATTATCGTCGTCAATCTCTATGCTCTGCGCGAGTCAGATCCGGGTCGGCTTAAAGTGGTGAAAGACCCATTCGGCCCGGACAACGAGGCCGCCCTAATCGAAGTCGCGACGAAAGCGGTCAGGAGCGGGCAGCCGATAGTTTGCGCTTGGGGCATCAACGGGCCAAATTACGGCGGCGACAAACGCGCTATGGACATTCTCCAGCTGGCTGGTGCCCGTCTCGTCTGTCTCGGAAAAACCAAAGACGGCCACCCACGCCACCCGGGGCGTTTGCCCGCCAACCAGCCGCTCGAGCCTTTCCCATGATACGTGCCGACGCGTCCCATGCCTTGACGAGCAAGACTCCGGTCAGTGGCGTCCACGTGAGATCCTGCAGGATGTCCCAGTCGCCAGTTGGCAATCTCCCGCCTTCGTTGTGAGCGGAACAGGTGGCTTGCTGCTCGAAGCGGCAGACAGGGTCTGTTCATATCGGACTGAAAGCGGGTCTCCCCGAAGGATGGAGCATAAGAACTGGGCTATGTTCACACTCTTCACGCCATGCCGAATGGCCAATCGCTGATCGGCGCGGACAGGGGCCTATTCCGCCATGGTGGCAAACAGATTGTCCCCGTTTCAGGCAACTCCGCCCTCTCCCATCCGATTCATTTATTTCTCGGCCTTGCCTAAGCCGCCGGCGTCACCGCTCCTCAGCGTCGCACCCGCTCGTGTCTCGATGCTGGGCAAATGGTTGTGCAGCAGTGATTGAACCTGTGAGATCACGGTTACGAGCGGTTGTGAGGCGTCCACGATGATGACATTGGGGAGTTGACCAAATATCGCCGCGAAGCGGATACGTAAGTCATCGAGAAAGCGTTCGTCAGGTGGGCTGCCGAACTTGCTGATGCATCTTTGCGCCAGCACGGACGCGGGCGCGTCAAGTAGGATGACGCGGCGCGCCGCCAATATCTCGGCCCTCTGCACCTCCATCCCAACGAGTCGTGACAGGTGGTCTAGCATAGCGTCCCTGGTGAGCCTTCCCTGGTCATGCAGTAGCGCGCTGTAGACGGCGACGATTGCGGTCGGATCTTGGTCGAGGACGACATCTAGATCGCTCTGGGACGCCAGGAATTCCTCCATCCTCGACAGGAACCAGCGCTGGCTCTGGTCCGCATCGAAGACGCAATTCGGCACCTGTACGTCTCCGAGGAAAGGGTTCTCCTCGAATTGCTCAATGTAGATCGCCCGGTTGCCGCTGCTGCCCTCCATGAGCGCGCGCGCGACGGAGGTCTTGCCGGATCCCGGCGGCCCGCATAATGACAACCCAGGTGGCTCACCGGTCTGGCGACGCCGAAAACGATGCGCGTTGAGCGCCATTTTGGACAGGTAAGCCGACTCCATGTCGATGTCCGCCGTCGTTGCAAGCTTGAGGACGTAAGCGAGCACGTCAGCGATCTCACCCTCCAGGCCCCCAAGTATCCCGGCTTCGACGCGACCCGACAGCGCCGCTTCGCGCCGCGCCCGTTTGAGGATTCCTGCGACTTCGCCGACCTCGCCCGCCAAGCCCATCAGCGCGAACTCCTGCTTCCCGAGCCGTTCGGCGTCGTCCCCTGCCGTCGTACCCTGCGCGAATGGTAGGTCGGCGAAGCCACGCGACAGATCGAAGGCGTGTTGCAAGCGGGCGAGTTCGAACAACGTCATCTCATTTTGCCTTCTTGTGGCCGGGGACAATCAGCTGGCTCAACTCGCCTTTTGCGTCCGACATCAGCTTTACGTGCCATTCAAGCTTGGCCTTCCAATCATCTTGATCGGTACCCGTCGAGAGAGTGCGGAGCGCAATGCCAGAACCCTCGAGCGCCTTGAGCGCCGCCGCCGCCCGGCGCAGTTTACTCTCAATCGTCTTGGTCGTGTTGACCGCCAACTGAGCCTCGACGGACCTGCGGAGGAATGCAATCCCTTCGACTGCGAGCGGGATACTGTCGCGAGCGGAATCGCCGGGGGGCACGATATCGTCGAGCACGGCGCGCCACATCCGCCGTGTTCGGTCGTGCTCGGACCGTTCGGCCGCAGCGGCGGGCGAACCGGACAGGAGAGCCGCCATTCTTGACAGCGTCGTCCGACCGTCGTGATCTTGAAAGTACAGGCGATCGACCTTCGGTATAGCGACTCGCGAGCGACTGGGCTGCCAAACCGCTATCGCAGCGACGGTGGTGATCGACCCGATTTCGATGTCCCTCATGCCCTCCACAACCTTGGACATGATGAATTTGATTTCCGCTACATTCACCGGCCACCAATATCGTATTTCCTGTTTTCGGAAATAGGCGGTCGCATCAAGACGATCGGTTCTGCCGTCGTTGCTCACGTGGAGCTGGACGAGGCAGAAAGCGGGAAAGCTCATCGGTACTCCCGCATCCGGCAAAAGCGTGTCCGTTTCGGGATTGATAAGTGTCGCGACGGCGCGGCCGTTCCCCGGCATGCGCTCGCGCTTGATGATCCGCGCGATGGCTTTGATCTGGTCGGCGTTCCGCTTGCCGTCATAGAGCTGAAGACGTCTACCGTGTGTGAACAGGCGGTCTGGTGCCTCGATCAACGGACTCTGCCACCATAGGGTGATATCCTTGAACCATTCGTCCAGCTTGGCGTCCTTCTCGCCTCGCTCGCCGGATGCGTCCGCTGGATACCCAGAGGGCGGCCTCGTCACTGTGCGACCGTCTCTGATGCGCACGACCAGGTCGTTGACCCTGCCGTGGCCGGCCAGCGCGGCCTCACGTTCAAGTCGGGCGTAAGCCTCGTCGAATGTCTCTCCCTCGATCAGTCCCGCGCTTGGTTCGATAGGGCTAAGGCGGCGACGATCAAAGAATATCGCCTGCTTAGCGCGATTCTTGGAGTCCTCCACATAGTCCCCGAGCGACCATACCTTCACGTCATGACCGTGGGGTCGAGGTGTGATCTCGACGACGTTGGCAAGACTTTCCTTCGGCGTGGCACCACCGCCGACCGTGCCACCCGACAGGACCAGCATGTCGTGGCGGTCGTGCGTTCTCCCATCGGCGGACGCGTCTTCACGCGAGTCCCAGAAGAAGCGGGACTGGTGCTTGTGGCCGTGAAAGATGATGCTGACGCCTGCCTCCTGCAGCATCGAGCGCACGCGGCCTAGGTTGGACAGGGCTTCGAACGGCTTGATCTCCTCGCGATCGTCGACCGGCGAAAGTTGGTGGTGGAGGGTCGCGAACAGGAGGGGCATTGCACCCTGGGCGAACTTCTTCTCGACATACTCTATCGTCCTGCCGAATGCCTTGATCTGCATTTTGGAAACGCGCGCCATGTCGTATTCGCGGGCCTCGCGCAGCTGTTTGAAGATGGCGGCATGGAGCGGATTGGCGGCGAGTTCCGCCTCAATTGCATCGACCGCCGTCTCGTCGGGCAGTGCGTTGCCGTTCTGATCCAGCAGGGTGGAACGCACACCGGAGAATTCGGCTGAGTTGATCGGCACGACCGCCCAGCGTTCCTCTACATCCACCAAAACGTGCCGGTCAGTTGCGGTCCATTCCCGGGCCTCGCCGACGAGTGTGAGCCCCTCGAGTGGCGGAGTCACGAACCCCGCCTTGACGCAGTGCTCGTTGAATGCGTCGTATCGTTTGGCGGCATCGCGCTCGAACCATTTCACGTCGTGGTTGCCCGGAACCGCCACGATCCGCGATGCATCGGGGAGAAGGGTGCCGAATGAATCGGCCAGGAAAACCTTGAGGTCCTCGAATCCCTCCGGGGAACCGGCAACGGTGATGTCACCGCTAATTACGAGCGCCGATATTTTCTTTCCATTTGCCTTAATCGCCTCCGTCAGCTTCTTGATGGCCGCCTCGGCCTCGTCCCGCCTGGTCATGCGCTCGTCATCATTCACAACCAGGATCTTGCGGTCATCGGTCGGACTGGCCGCGCCGCGAAGGCCGAGATGTAGGTCTGTGAGATGCACGATCAAGCCCATGACGATTCACTTTATTCGAGGCGCCGGGGTGACCAGCATGTTAATGTATTCAGGCGATATGCATATAACATATGCCACCTGCATGTAGAGCCACTCCGGTCTGGGATCGATGGGCGCAGTTAGTGAAATGACGAAATGGTCGGGCTCGGATTGTGAAATTCCAGTCTGCGAGCGCCTGCCCGTCGAATTCATTGCGTCATTCATAGACGACGGTTTGACTGTCCGGCTGTTAGTCGACGGAAGGGCTGTGGGCAATCCGCTGACCGACGCCCGTCGCGAGCGGGACGGATACCGTTTTCATGACGCGATGCACCTGGCATTCGCGGTTAAGCTCGGCTGGTCTCCGGTTCTGCGGGGCATGCTGGGCTGCAAGAGACGCAGTGATCCTGAGACCGACGAATGCGAGGACGGCGGCCGCGCGTGCATGATCGAGGAGTCGGTGTGCCATCTGATCCACGTCTATCGCCGCGATTTCGGCGATGACGGCTGGGACGTATTGGTGGAGCTCATCAGACGCGTGGTCCGCGGCTTCGAAGTCGAGCGGTGTTCTGCCAAACAGTGGATCGAAGCGATCAGAATCGGCCTTGCGGTTCAGGATGCGTTGGCAGCTGGAGGAGGCGGCCTTGTCAAGGGCGAGCGCGGCAACGGCATGCTAACGGTGTTCAACGGCATGCTAACGGTGTTCCAGGTACGCTCCGGTTAGGTCAAGCGGTGCGGTATTATGGCGCAAACGCCATAAACTAGGGTGATCAACCGCTTACGCCGGGTGACGCTAAGTTAGTGAGTTTACAGATTTATGCCCGCCAAACTATGCCGAACGGGTTCGTTTTCCCCAGTATTTTGTCGTGACCACTATGTGATCGGCTCGGCATAGTTTTTCCTGTGCCAATGGGATGATGGTTGCAGAAAAGTATTTAGGCAGGAGCCGGCTATTCCAGCGCCCCGCAGGGCTCACCACCTTGGCGCCGATCTGGATCAGCTTTTCCTTGAGCGTATTCGATCAGCGCACAACGTTGCCTCGATCGCGCGGACGCCCGACGAAGGCAGAGATGGGTCAAACCCGATCGTTCGGGTTCCGATGCCGCTCGTCCGCTTGTCCCCAGACAGAACGCTTCGATGGGGCTGCCCAAACTTACCCGACCACAGCCTGGTCATTCGGCGGCGCCGGAGTTACTCCCACGTGCGCGCCCGCACAGCGCCTCGGCGATCCTTGCACTTTAATGCGCGTAGTTAAGGACTCGGTAACGGGAGGTTCAAATGACGGTCACTTATATTTGGATGTTCGTCTATCTTGCCTTCGTGCTCATAGGCGGCGTCGCGCGATAGGCGTACAGGTCGAGCCCATCTTAACGACGCGCAGTGATAGTTTGGATGAGCGTTCGCCCTCAATTTGCTGAAGCGACAAAAGCATTGGAGAACCTTGGGTTCGCGCCGCGGGCCGCCGTTTACCGAACAATTCGGTCCGTCCGCTGTTCCTTCAGGTGGGTTTACGATATCGTCATCCGCAGGCTGGTCGAGAAACCAGTGTAAACGCCGTTTCGGTAATCACATCAGCGCGTCATCGACCTCGCCCAGCCGAGCGATGATCACGGCGTCATCGAATTCCCCAAGCGCTGGATCCCCGCTCCGAGAGAACGCCACCGCGCCGCAGTTATTTGGATCGCTGGCCAGAATCGCCGCGACCGAACGAGCCTTGGAAGCGTCGCGGCATTCCTGGGGCTCGCCGGCGGTTATCTCGCCGTCGATATGTCGGAACGGCAAAGCGACGTAATAGGTCACTTGCGCCATCGTGAATCTCCTACAATTCCTCCTCGCCACGCTCGAAGGCGGCCTGGCGCTCGCTCCGCGCCCGCTCGGACTCGCTCGGCCCCGTGCCGCCCTCGGAAAAATAATAGGGCTGTCCCGTGATGACCTGGGCCGCTCCGTCGATCGCCACCACAACCATCTGCAAGGCATGGTAGATGACGCCATGAGACTTGACCGAACTCGCCGCTCGAACAGCCGCGTCGCGGCAGCGCCTCATTTCGCCGATCACCGGACCTGGCAGACTGTGTGGAAAGTCCGACTGACGGGATTCCGTTATCGCGGGCGTCGCGTTAGAATCGGGCATGACGCACATTCCCGGTTCCGATCGCTCTCAGCTGCTGCTTTTGCCCGAGGCGATCGATGATTATGTCGCGACTG
>DATBQJ010000105.1:0-7816 GCA_036560885.1 Methylocella sp. | reverse complement strand
CCGGAACCAATACTCGACCCAAGGCAACAGGGCCACGGCAACGAACCAGCTAAGTTCATAGCGGCCCGTTAGAATAATGAACACGATGCCGGCAAGCGTCAAAGCGAGACTAATGCCGATGATGCCTAGGCGGCTTTTGAGGAAACGAATGATCGCCTTATCTCTCGGGGTCATGGCTTAAGCCTGATTGCGCCGGTCGATCAACCTAAACGCATAGAGCCCGTTGCAAAAGCCCCTCACTCGAGGAGCCCAGAACTCGGGCGTCTCAATGCATGCGCCGTCGCCCCATCATCTTAGAATTACTGAAGGACGGGCATTCTCATCCGGGGCGTCACCTCAACCGGAACGAGACAATGGCTGCAAGTCAAAACTAAGGCGGTTGGCAGCAGTCCAACTCCCCGCTGCCACAAACCAAGCCTCACACATCCAAATTCGCGACGTTGAGCGCGTTTTCCTGGATGAATTCGCGCCTAGGCTCGACGATATCGCCCATCAATTTGACGAAAATATCGTCGGCGTCGTCGCCTTCCTTGATCTTGACCTGTAAAAGCGTCCGCGCTTCCCGGTCGAGCGTCGTCTCCCAAAGTTGATCCGGGTTCATTTCGCCGAGCCCCTTGTAGCGCTGGATCTGGGAAATGCCCTTTTGCCCTGCCGCCATCACCGCGTCGAGAAGATCGCCTGGCCCTGCGACCTGCACCTGATCGCCCTTGCGCAGAAAAAGCGCGGGCTTTGCAAAGACATCGTGCAGCGATTGGGCATGCTCATTGAGGCGGCGGGCCTCGGTCGAAGCCAACAACCCAGCGTCGAGGGCCGCTGCCTGGCGCACACCGCGCAACTCGCGGGTGAAGGCATAGCCGCCATTCCCGGCCGCGCCGCTCCAGCCGCGCTCCATATCCTCGGCGCGCTCGTCGAGACGGGCGGCGATCGTTGCGGCAAAACTCGCGGCCTCGGCCTCGTTGCCGGGCAGCAGCGGCTTCAACGCGCCTTCTATTGCAGCCTGTTCCACCGTTTGGCGATCGTAGCGCGAATGGAGCGAAGCCAACATCTGCCGCACGGCGCGTGCTTCTTCTACGATCGCGCGGAGGTCGGCGCCGGCCCGCTCCTCGCCGCTCGCAAGCCGCAGGACGGCGGCCTCGAGACCGCTGCCAATGAGATAATCTTCGCGCGCCCGCTCGTCCTTCAGATACTGCTCGGAGCCGCCGCGCTTGACTTTATAGAGCGGCGGCTGCGCGATATAAAGATGCCCGCGTTCGATTAGCTCGCGCATCTGGCGGAAGAAAAACGTAAGCAGAAGCGTGCGGATATGCGCCCCGTCGACATCCGCGTCGGTCATGATGATGATCTTGTGATAACGCAGTTTGTCCGCGTTGAAGTCGTCGTGCCCGACTCCGGTGCCGAGTGCGGTAATCAAGGTGCCGATTTCCTGGCTCGACAGCATCTTGTCGAAGCGTGCCCGCTCGACATTGAGAATTTTTCCCCGCAAAGGAAGCACCGCTTGATATTCCCGGTTGCGGCCTTGTTTGGCGGAGCCGCCCGCGGAATCGCCCTCGACGAGAAACAATTCCGCCTTGGCCGGATCGCGCTCTTGGCAATCGGCGAGTTTGCCGGGCAGATTGGCGACATCGAGCGCCCCTTTGCGGCGGGTCAGCTCGCGTGCCTTGCGCGCCGCTTCGCGTGCCTGCGCCGCTTCCACCACCTTGCCGACGACGGCGCGCGCTTCCTGCGGATGCTCCTCGAACCATGCTCCAAGCATTTCGTTGACGAGGCCTTCCACTGCCGGCCGCACCTCGGAGGACACCAGCTTTTCCTTGGTCTGCGAGGAAAATTTCGGGTCGGGAGCCTTCACCGAAAGCACGCAGGTCAAGCCTTCGCGGCAATCGTCTCCATTGAGATCGACCTTCTCGCGCTTGGCGAGACCGGCACGCAGCGCATAACCTGTCACCTGACGAGTCAGCCCCGCACGCAGACCCGCGAGATGCGTCCCCCCGTCGCGCTGCGGAATATTATTGGTGAAGGCGAGCACATGCTCGTGGTAGGAATCGTTCCACCAAAGGGCGGCTTCGACGGCAATTTTTTCGCGTTCGCCCTTGATCACGATGGGGGTTCCGATGAGCGGCGTCTTGGCGCGATCGAGGTAGCGCACGAAAGCCTGAAGCCCGCCGTCGTAGTAAAGCTCCTCCCGCTTGACCTCGGGGCCCCGCGCATCGGTGAGTTCGATGCGCACTCCGGAATTCAGGAAGGCGAGTTCGCGCAGACGATGTTCGATTATCGCATAGTCGAAATCGACCATCGTGAAGGTCTTAGGCGAAGCCAGAAAGGTGACTTCGGTGCCTCGCTTGGGTTTTCCGGCGATGTCCGGCGCGGGCCCCGCGACTTCAAGTGGCATGACCGCGTCGCCGTGTTCGAAGCGAAGGATATGCTCCTTGCCGTCGCGCCAGATCCGCAGCGTCAACCAGCTCGAAAGCGCGTTGACGACGGAAACGCCCACGCCGTGCAGCCCGCCGGACACTTTGTAGGAATTTTGATCGAATTTTCCGCCGGCGTGCAGCTGAGTCATGATGACCTCGGCGGCCGAGACACCCTCCTCGCTATGAATATCCGTCGGTATCCCGCGCCCGTCGTCGGTGACGGTGACCGAACCGTCGGCATTGAGCGTTACCGCGACGCGCGTCGCGTAGCCGGCCAGGGCCTCGTCGATGGCGTTATCGACGACTTCATAGACCATGTGATGGAGTCCGGAGCCATCGTCGGTATCGCCGATATACATGCCTGGACGCTTGCGCACGGCATCCAGGCCGCGCAGAACCTTGATCGAATCTGCGCCGTAATAGGCTTCTATCTCAGGGGTCAAAGGAACCGGCGGCACATCGTCGGATTCGTCCATGGGGAATGCGGACTTTCTGCTCTGGGCAAAGGCGTAATCGGCGGATTTTTTATTATAGCCCGAACCGGCCTGAAGGTCATATTTTTTAATCGATTTTCGAGCATTTCCGGGAGGATTAGTGGCGCAATTCACACATGCTTTTTGCCCGCTGCCCGGCGGACTCACAAATGCCGTGGCCGGCTCGTTTTTTGCGCCGCGATATTCTTCGGCGTGGCGGCTTTTGGACAGCGGCCTCCCCGCCTGGCCAGCCAACTGGACGCGGCCCGTGATAAACCCGCAGAACGCGCGCGGATCATAGCGACCAAGCCGTAAATCGTGGTGCCGTTTGCAGTTGACCCGGCTCTCATGTAGCTAATCCGGCCACCGCCCTGCCGGCAATCAGAAGGCCATTTTTGTCGGCGCCGATAACGACCTTTTCGCCGTCGTGGATCTCTCCGGCGAGGATCAATCCGGCCAGGGGATCCTGCACGTTCTTCTGGATGACCCGCTTCAAGGGTCGGGCGCCATAGGCTGGATCATAGCCTTTGGTCCCAAGCCACGTGCGGGCCTCGGGCTTGAGGTCAAGCGTGATCTTGCGATCCTCCAGGAGTTTCGCCAGCCGGGAGAACTGGATATCGACAATCGCGCCCATATCCTCGCGGCGGAGCCGGTGGAAAAGGATGATTTCGTCGACGCGGTTCAAAAACTCCGGCCGGAAATGCGCCCGCACCATTTGCATCACTTCCGAATGGACGGCAGAGGAATCCTCGCCCTCCTTTTGCAGCACGAGCAAATCGGCGCCGAGATTGGATGTCATGACGATCAGAACGTTGCGGAAATCGACCGTACGCCCCTGCCCGTCGGTCAGGCGGCCGTCGTCGAGCACTTGCAGCAAGACGTTGAAGACGTCGGGATGCGCCTTCTCGATTTCGTCAAAGAGGACGACTTGATATGGCCGGCGGCGCACCGCTTCGGTCAACGCGCCGCCTTCCTCATAGCCGACATACCCGGGCGGGGCGCCAATCAGGCGGGCGACCGAGTGTTTTTCCATATATTCCGACATGTCGACGCGCAGGAGCGCGGCTTCGTCGTCGAAAAGAAAGGCGGCGAGCGCCTTGGTGAGCTCGGTCTTGCCTACCCCCGTCGGCCCCAGGAACATGAAGGAGCCAATCGGGCGATTGGGATCCTGCAAGCCCGCCCGCGCCCTCCGCACCGCGGTCGAGACCGCCTTCACCGACTCGACCTGACCGACGACGCGGGAGCCAAGCGCTTTCTCCATCTTTAAGAGCTTGTCGCGCTCGCCCTCCAGCATTTTGTCGACCGGAATGCCGGTCCAGCGCGAAACAATTTGCGCGACATGATCGGCGGTCACTGCTTCGTCCACCAGAACGCCGCCACGTTTCGTCTCGATCTCGGCAAGTCTTTTTTCGAGACCGGGAATGACGCCATAAGCGAGTTCGCCAGCGCGCTGATATTCGCCGCGCCGTTGGACCTGCGTAAGTTCGTTGCGGGCAGTATCGAGCTGCTCCTTGAGTTTCTGTTCCGAGCCGAGCTTATCCTTCTCAGCGCGCCAGCGCGCAGTCAACGAAGCGGATTTCTCCTCAAGCCCGGCAAGTTCGCCGCTGAGCTTTCCCAGGCGCTCCTTCGAGGCAGAGTCGGTCTCCTTTTTCAGGGCCTCCTGCTCGATCTTGAGCTGAATGACCCGGCGGTCGAGTTCGTCGAGTTCCTCTGGCTTCGAATCGACCTGCATGCGCAGGCGCGAGGCCGCTTCGTCGACCAAATCGATTGCCTTGTCGGGAAGAAACCGGTCGGCGATATAGCGGTGCGACAAGGTCGCTGCGGCGACAATCGCGGCATCGGTGATGCGCACGCCATGGTGCAATTCGTATTTTTCCTTGAGACCGCGCAGGATGGAGATGGTGTCGGCGACCGTCGGCTCGGAGACGAACACCGGCTGGAAGCGGCGCGCCAGCGCGGCATCCTTTTCGACATGCTTGCGATATTCGTCGAGCGTCGTCGCCCCGATACAATGGAGCTCGCCCCGCGCGAGAGCCGGTTTCAACAGGTTCGATGCGTCCATCGCACCATCCGCCTTGCCAGCGCCAACGAGCGTGTGCATCTCGTCGATGAACAAAATAATACCGCCCGCGGCGGCGGTGACCTCGTTCAGGACCGCCTTCAGCCGCTCCTCAAATTCGCCGCGATATTTCGCGCCCGCGATGAGCGCGCCCATGTCGAGCGCGAGAAGCTTTTTGTCGCGCAAGCTTTCCGGCACATCGCCATTGACGATGCGCAGCGCAAGACCTTCGACGATCGCGGTCTTGCCGACACCGGGCTCGCCGATCAGCACCGGGTTGTTCTTCGTGCGCCGCGACAAGACTTGAATGGCTCGCCGGATTTCCTCGTCGCGGCCGATCACCGGATCGAGTTTTCCCGCGCGTGCCGCCTCGGTTAAATCACGCGCATATTTCTTCAAGGCATCGTAAGCGTTTTCAGCGGTCGCATTGTCGGCGGTGCGGCCCTTGCGGAGATCCTCAATCGCCGCGTTGAGAGTTTGCGGGGTGACGCCCGCCCGGTCGAGAATCTTGGCCGCTTCCGTGCCTTTCTCCATGGCCAGCGCGAGCAACAGCCGTTCGACCGTGACATACGAATCGCCCGCCTTCTGCGCGATCTTCTCGGCATCGTCGAAAACGCGCGCCGTCGCCGGAGCGAGATACAATTGTCCGGCGCCAGAACCTTGCACCTTCGGTAATTTGGCAAGTACCTGTTCCGTGTCGCGAAGCGCGTCGCGCGAGCGTCCCCCCGCCCTGTCGATGAGGCCGGCGCTAAGCCCCTCCTCGTCGTCGAGAAGAACCTTCAAAACATGTTCGGGCGTGAACTGCTGATGACCCTCGCGGATGGCGAGAGACTGAGCGCTTTGAACGAAGCCGCGCGTCCTTTCGGTATATTTTTCGATATTCATGGATGACATTCCCTGCCCGCCAAATCGTCCCATAGCGGCGACTTCGCGGCGTTAATGGTGGTCCTCGGCAGCCTTTGAAGGAAATGTAGGACGGAAACGCAGGAACGGTAGGGTTCGCGACCGCGATTGATTTTGCAAACTATAGCAGCGGCTACATCGCTGAATCGCTCGGACCTAGTGTCGGGTTAACGGCAGGTGTGACCGAGACGATCCACAGTACATGGGTGTCCACCAATGGCTGCTCCGCGAGTTTGTTAAAATTCCACCCGTGTTTTGTCAGGCCATTTTGGCTGATCATTTTTTCAAAGTTACCGCCGCGGCTATTTGAACCGTCGGTGATGATTAAGCCGCCTTCGGCTGGGAAGTGTTTCAATATGAGGGGAAGAATAGAATCACCGAGTACAAAAACACCGCTGCCGCCCTCTCCATCACCATCACGGCGATAAAACAGCACGTTTATCGAAGGAAGACTGGGCACGACCTCGCGGACATCACCAACAACAAACGTCGTAGTTGGCAAACTACTTTTCATCCCTTCAGCATATTTGCGCAGGCGCGGGAATCGCCTGATGTCGCAAAAAATGATCTCGTTCACGTGGTACCGTAAGAGAATCCGCGGCTCTCGAATATCACCGGCGCAGCACGGGTAAAATGCTGTTTTCATAACTTATGCCACAAGACGTGTAATGGATTTTCCATCCCAGTCTTCTCGGGTAGGCTGCGCAAGGTAGTTGGCTAATTCCATCGCCAATGTTTTCAGAGCGTCAAGCGGTATTTCAGCTTCGAATATCGGAATATAGGGTTTATTTTCACGAAAAATCTCATATCCTCCACTCGTATTTTTCCTTACATCGAGCGTTCCGCACGGATAATTTTGTTTCTTTCTAAAACGTTCTGCTGCTTTATTTACCTTGTCTTCATTTCCTGTGTACCCGCTCTGCATTTTGCCGCGGTCAATCCAAGGCGAATCAATGAACCGAAACCGGCAAATAATGCCAGTTTTGTCGGGCAACGTCGTGTAACCGGTGGAAGGAAGGTTGGGCGATTTTTCGGGGTGTGTCGGATGGCTCAGAGCATTCCGCAGGTGTTCGACAAATTCACTATACGTCAGCGTATGATCCAAAGAGAACGTGTTCTCTTTCACGTATGAACGGCGTATCCCGAACAAGCCCGGAACATCCGTAACAGTCTCTAGCCACAGTGGTTTTTGATTTTGCTTCATTGCCTCGATTAGCTGCCAACAGTTTGTTAAGAGGGCCTGGAGCATACAAACTGTTAATGTTGCATCATATCGTTCTTTCGGACCAAGGCTTTCACTATAAGCGCTATACTGTGTCAATAGCTTGCCCGCGTTCAATGCAAAGCCTGCCTGTATTCTATTATTTTCCTGCCTAAAATCTTCCATCCCTCGCCTTTTGCTGTCGCCACCTAGTCATGGCGGCACCGAACAGACCTGCATCAATTTGAAGTTTATTAGCAGATTGGCTCGGCTCCAACCATCCGCGCTCTTGCCATGGCCTCGGCAAGAAAAAAACCCGGCGACTCGGGTTTCCAGCTTCATCCGCCTTTACTACCGGCTGAAGCAGCGCGGCCCGATGAGCGTTGGCCAGAACCGGCGGCGGCCAACTCGGCTCCGATTTCTCTGGCCCCATCCATGAGGGCCGAGACGCCAGCCTCATGTTATATCTCATTTCTCAAAATGATTTACAATGTGATTCGCATCTGCTGGCTTTGAGCCGCTACCCGCCGGGACTGCCATTGTTTGGCTTGCGGCGGTCGGCGTGTCCTGTGCGAACGCGGTGGCGATGAAAGCCGATACGACGCGGCGGCCGTTTTGTTGGCGTGCGCCCGGGCGGTGCGCATGAAGTGGACGCGGCAGCGTTGCCAGGCTTTGAGGCCCTCGTGGGCGTCCGAGATCACCAGCTTGACGCCATGCAGGCCGCGCCGCGCCAGCTTTTTCGCCAACAAATCCTCAGTGTGAACCGGAGATA
>DATBQJ010000104.1:0-7237 GCA_036560885.1 Methylocella sp. | reverse complement strand
TCGACATGGACCAGAATCGTGTGGACAAACTCATCGTCTCCAGGATCGGGGCGGAACCGACCCAATCGCATGGAGCTGGAATCGATAAACAAGGCGACGAGTAATTCTACTTTGTCGGATACATGACCCGTTTCCAATGTGGGAGAACCCAATCGCCGGAGAGAATGGGATCCGAGAGCTCCTGCGTAATTTCGGCGCCAAAATTGGTACCGTTGGCGTGATCAAATTAGAAGAACGGATTCGAGATTTTGTGCCGGTGATCATGCTCTATACCTCATGCTAAGACGTCATGAAGGAAAGGGAATCGCGCATACATGGCTGACGAGACCAAAGAATTATCGGGGATCGAGGCGGCTGCGGCGCGGGACGAGGAACTCGCGCCGCAGCTCTGGATGATGATCACAACGTTTTGGAATTCGCCGGGCCGCAACACACTTGTTCTGCTTGGTGCCGCGATTTGCGCCGTGGTCGCGCTGACGGCCTTCGGCCAGATCAAGCTCAATGCCTGGAACAAACCGTTCTACGATGCACTCTCGCTCAAGGACTTTTCGGAGTTTGCGCACCAGCTCTTGGTCTTTGGGGTGATCGCGGGTGCCCTGTTGGCCCTGAATGTCGCCCAGGCCTGGCTTAGGGAAATGAGCAAACTGAAATTGCGCGACGGTCTCACGCATGATCTCTTCGATCAATGGCTGGTGCCAAGGCGCGCGTTTCGCCTCTCCGGCGCCGGCGAAATCGGCAAAAATCCTGACCAACGAATCCATGAGGATGCCCGTCACCTGGTGGAGCTCTCGACCGATCTCGGCATCGGCTTGCTCCAATCGACCCTTCTTCTCGCCAGTTTCATTACGGTCTTATGGACCGTTTCGAACGACGTAACCTTTTCTGTCGCTGGAGTGAGTTTCGTTTTGCCTGGCTACATGGTCTGGCTGGCGCTGATCTATGCCGGCATCGCCTCCTCTGTCAGCTGGCGTGTTGGGCGCCCGCTGATCGCACTCAATGCCCAGCGCTATGCGCGCGAGGCGGATTTGCGTTTCGCTCTTGTGCGGGTCAACGAGCGTACCGAGGCTATTGCTCTTTATGGCGGCGAAACCGATGAAAAGGATTATCTGAACCGCGAGTTCAATCAGGTCCTTTCGATGATGCGGCGGCTGGTCAGCGGGATCACGCGCCTCACTTGGGTCACAGCGGGCTACGGATGGTTTGCCATCGTGGCGCCGTTCGTCGTGGCGGCGCCCGGATATTTCTCGGGCAACATGTCGCTCGGTGGATTGATGATGGCGGCCGGGGCCTTCAATCAGGTGCAGCAGGCGCTGCGCTGGTTCGTTGATAATTTTAGTACGATCGCCGACTGGCGGGCCACGCTTTTGCGCGTCGCGAGCTTCCGTCTGGCGCTTGTCGAGATGGACAAGCTTGGCAGCGAGACAGACCACATTGAGCTTGTTCCGACGGCCGACGACCGGCTTGTATTCGACGAAATCGGTATCTCGTCGCCCGCCGGCTGCACGAGGCTCAGCGAGAGGCATGTCATGATCAATCCAGGGGAGCGGGTTCTGATCATTGGCAAGCGGCGCGGCGGCAAGACCAGTTTCTTCAGCGCGATCGCGGGCGTTTGGCCCTGGGGAGACGGCCGCATTTTGTTGCCGCCGACGCAAACCATGATGTTCATCTCGCAGCAAGACTATATCCCGCCGGGCACGCTGCGCGGCGCGCTTGCCTATCCCTCCAAGTCTTCGCATTTCACGAGTGCGGACTTTATGGCCGCGCTGGAGCGGATGGAACTTGCCCATCTGTCGCCAGACCTCGATCGTGACGCGCGGTGGGAACGGGAATTGCCCCCCGAGGACCAGTACAAGCTCGCCTTCGCCCGGCTATTGCTGCATAGACCGCGCTGGATATTGCTCGACGAAGCCATCGATCACATCGACGACGATACGCGCGGCTTGATCCTCGATGTTTTTGGCCTGGAACTGGCAAACGCGGCGATCATCAATATCGGCCATGCGGACACCCAAGGGGGCTTTTTCACACGAGTCCTGCACTTGATCGAAGATCCACAAGGGATGCGTTTAGCACCCTGCGCCGCCGCCGCTATTCCCGTGGCAACGGAAAAACAAAAAGCTCCCGCCATCTGAACCTCAAAAAATAGGAATTGTGGCTCTTTCATATGTGGACATCCAATAATCGAGGATTGCTGTCCCTGTCAGAAATCAAATGCGAACATACTGGTGGTGTAATCCGCCGAGACTTGGTGCGGGGAAACCGCGCCCGACAGTCTGAACAGCCCGCGGTCCCGGAGCATTCTTATTCAGAGATAGATGTGTCCACGCACCGTTGTACGACACGACGACGCAACGCCCACTGAACCGAGGAGCGCGAGGTTCTGTAACTGTGGTATACTTGGGCAAGATGTTTTGTTGACGTTCATGAACTATGGTCTGTACCCAATTGAATTGAACATCTTGTCGTGATTCAAGCTCGTCAGGAGGGCTTGATTCGTGGCGGACAATTTCTGGCTCAGCGATGAGCAATGGGCGGCGATCGAGCCGTATCTTCCGATGGTCCATACCGGACCGGAGCGCAAGCACGATCGACGCGTCCTCAGCGGCATCATCCATCGGTTGCGCTAGGGCTTGCCGGTGGCGTGCACTTCCTGACGAATACGGGCCGTATACGACGGTCTTCAATCGATATAATCGGTGGAGCCAACGTGGTCTTTGGCAACGGATATTCGCGGCGCTCGTCGAATGCTCCGATCCGCCATCGCTCGCGATGATCGATAGTTCGGCCGTCATGGCGCATCGCTCGGCGAGCGGCGCCCGAAAAGGGGGGCACAAAATCAAGCCATCGGCCGTTCGCGCGGCGGGCGCACAACAAAAATCCGTGCGCTCGTCGACGAGGAGGGCCGACCGCACGCCTTCCTGCTGACGGGTGGACAGGTCGCCCACATCAAGGTGCCGCCTCGTTGCTTGCCGCCATGGCGGCGAGCAGGCAATTGATTGGCGACAAAGGCTATGACGCAGATCATTTGCGTCTCTTCCTGCAAGGACGCGGTACGGCGCCGACCATTCCTAAGAAAATCAACCGCAAGCAGCTCTTCCCATTCGACGCCGGATTTTATCGCCTGCGCAACGTCATCGAACGAACGTTCTGCCGTTTGAAAGACTTTCGGGCCATTGTCACCCGCTACGACAAAACCGCTCGCAACTACCTCGCAGGCCTTTGCCTCATCACCGCGCTGGTCTATTAGGTCAATTGAGTCGAGACCCTAATCTAATTGAGAAGGCAAGTGGCGACATGTTTCGCTGTACCCACGAGGTGACGGCGGGTCAGGTCACTGGCTGGATCTTCCGATCCGGTGCGACCGGATATTTTGCGCGCTGCTGGGGCTTGACGCGTGTCTGAATGTCGATATTGGCGCGCTCTCCGCTTTAACGGCGCTGCCAAGGGAGGTTACAACCGGCGCGGAAACATCGAATGCCCGGCTTTCAGTTGCGGCACGAGTGTCTCACGACCAGAATCGGGAAAACACCTCATGCAACACCGCCCGGATCGCGGCACTCAGAAACATCGCGCCTGAAATCCATATGAGTTCGGTCGATCCGTTCTTGGACCTAGGTGAGGCGCTAGAAATCGATCTTGGACTTCCTCGACTTTATTACGCGATCCACCGTCGCTCGGGATCATTATTCTAGCGCTCGCGTCCCTCAAGGCGTAATGTCCCATATGAAATAGAGCTGGAGGATGGCTCATGTCCTGGTCCTTGACGATCGGCCGATTCGGCGCAACGACCGTGCGGGTTCATCTTACCTTCTTTCTCCTTCTTACCTGGATCGGCGTCAGTGCCTGGCAGCAAGGAGGGATTCCGGCGGCGCGTGACAGTGTGCTCTTTATTGCGCTCATCTTCACCTGTGTCGTCCTCCACGAATTCGGTCACATCCTCATGGCCCGGCGCTTCGGGATCGAGACGCCGGAGGTGATCTTGCTGCCCATCGGGGGCGTTGCGCTTATGCCGCGCATGCCGCAGAAGCCTTCGCAGGAACTTGCGGTCGCAATCGCGGGACCGATGGTTAACATCGTCATCGCCTTACTCCTCTTCCTTGTCCTCGGAACGATCCAACCCGACGATTTGACACGGATTGATGATCCACGCGTCTCCTTTCTTGCGCGGCTCGCCGTCGCCAACGTCTTCCTAGTTGTCTTCAATATGATTCCCGCCTTCCCGATGGACGGCGGCCGCGTCCTGCGCGCGCTCCTTGCCATGAAACTCGGCGGAGCCAGAGCAACGCGTGTCGCAGCGTTTATTGGGCAAGCCTTCGCATTTGCGCTTGGCTTTCTTGGCCTTTTCGGCAATCCGCTCCTCGTATTCATCGCAATCTTTGTTTACATCGCCGCAGCGGGGGAGGCGCGGCAGGCCGCCTTCAACGAGGCATCGCGTGGGCTTTCCGTGGGCGACGCAATGGAGACGCGCTTCAACACGATTTCAATCGATGCGAACTTGGCTGCTGCGATCGAAACGCTTCTCGCGACTGCGCAGCACGAATTCCCGGTTGTCGACGCTTTTGGAAAGCCGGTTGGCCTCGTCGTGCGCGAGGACATAATCTCGGCCCTGAAGAGCCACGACCGTGAGGCGGCAATCACTGCTTTTATGCGCGCGCCCGTCGAGACTGTACGGAGCACGATTCCGCTTGAGGTCGTGCTTGACCGGCTCCAGGGACCGCAAGCTGTAGCACTGGCCGTCACCGATTCCGAGGGGGTCCTCGTCGGCCTGCTCACCCGCCAGAACCTTGCCGAGATGATGATCATCAAGACCATGCGACCCGACTGGCGTTTCCATCGGGGCTGAGCAAAGATGGCGCTCGCCGGTTCGGGCTGCACCTCAATGCTTTGCAGGCTTAGGGGGAACCGGAAACAGAGCCAGACCACGAGGTGGTCAAGGGTCCATAAACAGGGCACGGCAACTTACAAACTGGGAAGCATCCGATGGCAATGACTACCGCATATATCCGCTGGTTCGAAACAATCCGGCTTGAGGATGTACCCCTGGTAGGCGGCAAGAATGCCTCGCTGGGCGAACTCTTCTGCGAGCTCGTTGAGGCAGGCGTCAAGATTCCCAACGGCTTCGCCCTGACAGTAGCAGCCTATGCCGACGCACTCACTTCGGCAAAAGCATGGGCTGGCCTGCATGCGCTGCTGGATGATCTCGACATAACTGACGTCAACTTGCTGGGGGAGCGAGCCGCGAAAGCCCGCCAGATTGTCTACGATGCCACCGGTAGCGAAGAGCTACGTGCGGACATCAAGGCGGCCTATCATCGACTCGAGACTCAATATGGCCTCGGCGTGGCGGTGGCGGTGCGTAGCTCGGCCACTGCCGAGGATCTGCCGACGGCGAGCTTTGCCGGCCAGCACGAAAGCTATCTCAATATTCGCGGCATTGATGATCTAATCGAGGCCTGCCGTCTCTGTTTCGCCTCGGTGTTCACCGACCGCGCCATAGTCTACCGCGTGAACAATGGATTCGACCACTTCAAGATCGGGCTCTCGGTCGGCGTGATGAAGATGGTGCGCACGGATCGGGCAAGCAGCGGCGTCATCTTTACGCTCGACACTGAATCGGGCTTCCGCGACGTGGTATTCATTACTGGCATCTATGGGCTGGGAGATAATATCGTCCAGGGCAAGGTGGACCCGGATGAGTTCCACGTACACAAGCCGACCTTCAAACAGGGCTATCGCGCCGTGCTACGCCGCTCGCTCGGGCAGAAGCAGCAGCGTCTCATCTATGCCGAAGGCCATACCGGATCGACCACATGTAATGTTGATACCACCGAGGCCGAGCGCGCCAGCTTCTGTATCGAGGATAGTGAAGTGCTGAAGCTCGCGGACCATGCCATCAGAATCGAGGAACACTACTCCCGACGCGCCGGGCACGCCGAGCCGATGGACATCGAATGGGCGAAGGATGCCGACAACGGTGAACTCTATATTGTGCAAGCGAGACCGGAGACGGTGACGTCACAGCGTTCAACAAGTTTTTTCGAGACTTACACACTGACGGGAAGCGGTACGCTGATTCTGTCCGGCAAGGCCGTGGGCGAGAAGATCGGCGCGGGTATCGTGCGGGTAATCAACGGCACCGAGGATTTACATAGCTTCCAACCCGGCGAGGTTCTGATTGCGAGTTCGACGAGTCCCGACTGGGAACCAGTGATGAAGACTGCCGGTGCCATCGTTACTGATCACGGCGGGCGCACCTGCCACGCGGCGATTGTCGCGCGCGAACTTGGCGTCCCCGCTGTGGTGGGAACGGAGACAGCCACACGCGCATTGCACAATGGCGAACGCGTCACCGTCTCCTGCGCAGGTGGCGAGGTGGGCGCTGTCTATGCAGGCGAGATACCATATGAGGTCACACGTCTGCCCGCCAGCGCTTTGACGCTGCCAAAGACCGCGATCATGATGAATCTGGGCAACCCCGATCTGGCATTTCGCAGCGCTATGATGCCTAACGCCGGTGTTGGCCTGGCTCGCATGGAATTCATTATCAGCGAGCATATCGGCGTCCACCCGATGGCGCTGATCCATCCCGAGAAAATCGCTAGGCAGGATAGAGAGCGGATCAACGCTCTCGCCCGTAACTTCGACTCGCCGCGCGAGTTTTTTGTCCGCACGCTGGCCGAGGGTGTCGGCACGATCGCCGCCGCATTCTACCCGAAGCCGGTGATCATTCGGCTTTCGGACTTCAAGACTAACGAATATGCCCAGTTGCTCGGCGGTGTCGCATTCGAACCGAAAGAGGCAAATCCGATGCTGGGCTTCCGCGGCGCGTCACGCTATGCCCATCCCGCCTATGCCGATGGCTTCGCCCTGGAGTGTGAAGCGCTTCGCCGTGTCCGCGAAGAGATGGGGCTGACCAATCTTCGCGTCATGGTGCCCTTCTGCCGCCGCGTGACTGAAGCCGAGCGCGTGCTGCAAGTGATGGCGCTGCATGGTCTTGAACGCGGCCGGAACGGTCTCGAGATCTACGTGATGTGCGAGATCCCGAACAATGTCATCCAGGTGGATGCGTTTTCTGCCGTATTCGATGGGTTCTCGATTGGCTCCAACGACCTCACGCAGCTCACGCTCGGTGTGGACCGTGATTCTGAAATCGTAGCGTTCGATTTCGACGAGCGCGATCCGGGCATGTTGGAAATGCTGCGGCTGGCCGTTGCGGGAGCAAAACGAAATGGCCGGC
>DATBQJ010000103.1:0-3886 GCA_036560885.1 Methylocella sp. | reverse complement strand
TGATTGGCGTGTACTCGGCGAAAATCGTACGTATCTGGAGCGACACCGCCTTGTAAACATCGAAGCGCGGCTTTACGAAGATCAGATTGGGACATTTGCGCTTGGCGGTGACCGACGGCATTGCGGAGTGCACGCCGAATTTCCGCGCTTCGTAGCTTGCGGCGGCGCCAACGCCTCGCTCGCGCGATCCGCCGACGGCAACAGGTTTACCACGTAGCTCTGGATTGTCGCGCTGCTCCACCGAGGCGTAGAAAGCATCCATGTCGATATGAATGATCTTGCGCTGCCGATCAGGCCTGTCCGAGACGTGCCCGTTTGGGTCTTCGGTGGGGCTCCTTGCCCTATCGCGATGACTATCCTGCGCAAGCATGAAAGTCAGGCCGCGAGGCCTCCCTCATCTTTCTTATCTCCCCTCGCCACGATTTTTAGCGAGCTGTCGGCAAGCGGTCTTTGCAGCGTGAGCGCTTCCTCGGCTGGCGCAGTCATCCAGACGTCGATTTCTTCCCGCGTGGTGAGAACGACAGGCATTGCTTTCGGGTGGATCGCCGCGACCTCCTTGTTCGGCTCGGTCGTCAGAAACGCGAAGATGTCATTTGTGGTTTCGCCTTCCTTCACTTTCCGAACGGAGGTCCAGCGCGTCCAGATGCCCGCAAAGAAGGCCAATGGCCAGGTCTCGTCGAGGGCGAACCAAACGGTCGGACGGGAGCCGTCCGGAAGCACCTCATTCTCGGAAAAACTTGTCCAGGGTACCACGCAGCGGTTCTCGATTCCGAGCCAGCGCCGCCAATGCGGGGATTTGACATTGCGGACATTGGTAACGCCAGGATCGGATTTTTTGTCCCTCAGCGCAAAGACGGGCGAGGGCATCCCCCACCGCGCCATCGTCAGCTCGCGGCCCTCGGGCCGGTTTCGAACAATCGGGGCAGAATAATCCGGAAAAACGCTCGGCAGCGGCGGTAAATTACCCGTCCGATCATACATGGCGCCCGTGAATTCGCGGATTGCCTGCTGGCCCTTCGTCACCGAATAGAGATTGCACAAAGGCCCGGTCTCCCTATCGCCACATGCCGCGCACGCGGGCGCCGACATCGACGCGCACGCCTTCGCTCGCCGGCCGTGCGGCCGATCCAGGCGCCGCCATCGGCCATGCCGTCCGCTCAAAAAGGCCAAGCAGTCCATCAGGAATGAAACGCGATCGAGAGGCATAGACATGCCGGTCACCTTGAGGGTTCTGGCAATGGGTGAAGAAACGCTGCGGAACAATGAGGTGAAGATCGTCTTTGGCGCGCGTCATCGCGACATAGAGCAGACGCCGCTCCTCCTCGATTTCGGCAGACGACCCAGTGCTGAGGTCGGAAGGAATACAGCCATCGACGACGTTGAGCACGAAGACCGACTTCCATTCCTGGCACTTGGCGGAATGGATCGTCGAGAGGATTAGATAGTCCTCGTCGCGCAGCGGCACGCCCGCTTGGTCACTCGTCGCGTCCGGCGGATCGAGCGTAAGTTCGGTTAGGAAGCGCTCCCTGGACGGATAACCGTTCGCGATCTGCTCGAGCTGGATCAGGTCGGCCTGACGGGTTCCGGAATCTTCGTGGATGCGGTCGAGATGCGGTTCGTACCAGAGGCGCGCTCGCTCCAGTTCCGCTGGCCACCTCGCTCGGCCCGCATTCAGATCGATAACTGTTTCGACGAAATTGGCCCAGACGGCACCAGCCCGTGGCGGCGATGGCGCGCCGGCAAGTGCGCCGATGGGATCGGCAGCCCCCGTCATATCGTCCAACACCCGCTGCGCCGAGGTCGGGCCGACCCCAGGCATGAGCTGCATCACCCGGAATCCAGCGACGCGGTCGCGCGGATTCTCAACAAAGCGCAGTAGAGCCAGCATGTCCTTGATGTGAGCCGCCTCGAGGAATTTAAGCCCGCCAAACTTCACGAAGGGTATGCTGCGGCGGGTGAGTTCCACTTCGAGCGGTCCACTATGGTGCGAGGCGCGAAACAGGACCGCCTGTTGCTTCAGCATGGCGCCTCCTTCGCGGTTTTCCAGCACGCGCGCGACGATGTAGTCTGCCTGGCCGTTTTCGTCGCGAACGCCGACGAGTTGCGGCCGCTCGGCGGCAGTTCGGTCGGTCCAGAGATTTTTGCTGAATCGCTCATGTTCGAGATCAATGATGCCGTTGGCTGCGGCGAGAATCGGCTGCGTCGAGCGATAGTTTCGGTCAAGCGTGATGATCGCAGCCGGCGGGCCAAACTCCTTAGGAAAGTCGAGGATGTTTCGTACCGTCGCGGCGCGAAATGAATAAATTGACTGTGCATCGTCGCCGACTACGGTGAGGCCGCGCCCGCCGGGCTTCAAGGCCAGAAGGATAGAGGCCTGAAGCCGGTTCGTGTCCTGATACTCGTCGACCAGCACATGGTTGAAGCGCTCGCCGATCTCGCCAGCAAGGCCCGGATCGCTCACCATCTGCGCCCAGTAGAGCAACAAATCATCGTAATCGAGGACATTCTGTCGTTGCTTCGCATCGACATAGACAGCGAACAGCTGCTTCAGTTCGGCGACCCAGGCAGCACACCACGGGAAGGACGTTGCCAGCACATCCTCGATCGGCAACTCGGCGTTGACGCATCGCGAATAGATGGCGAGACAAGAGCCTTTGGCTGGAAAACGGCTTTCCGTCTTCGAGAACCCTAGCTCGTGCCGCATGAGGTTCATCAGATCGGCCGAGTCCTCGCGATCATGAACGGTGAAAGCAGGTTCGAGGCCGATCTGGGCTGCATACTCGCGCAAAAGCCGCGCGCCGATCCCATGGAAGGTCCCGGCCCAAAGCGCGTCGGTCATGACACCGGCATTATCGCCAATTACCCTGCGCGCGATCCGCTCGACGCGCCGCGCCATCTCGGTGGCGGCCCGGCGCGAGAAGGTCATTAGGAGGATTTTGCGGGGATCGGCGCCATTGACGATCAAATGGGCCACCCGGTGCGCCAGAGTGTTGGTTTTACCGGACCCCGCTCCGGCAATGATTAAGGAGAGGCGTACCCGGTACCGCATCATTCTCCCGGACGCCATGCTCGACAGCCCGCCGCTGTTCAGGATTGAGTTTTTCGAGATAGGCGACGGACATTGGTTGCGAATCGTTCGGGGTGCTGTTGCACCAAAGAAACATGTTTCTCTTTTGTTCGCAACGTTTTCTGCGACCCTCTCAAGTGCGGAGGCGTCAAACGGCTCCGCGCGAATTGCTCAAAGGTAAGCGAAGGCATTGGAAAGGCACCTGAGTCATTGCGATCTACCCCCTAGAGATCGAAGCAATGTGTTAGCCATTCATTTACCGCGAATTTTTGCAAGATTTACGCCGCGAATACTTGCGCCGCGATGCTTTGCGCGCATCACGTTGCTCGCGGAAATGGCAAACTGAGGCCTCCGCAGCGTCGATGAATAGCACTGCCATGTACGAATCGGAACTATCATTCCTGGAACGATGGTTCCTATATCGGCTCCATCATCGCCATGGATCTCAAGGAGGTCATGGCGGTCAATCTGCGTCGGTTGCGTCATGCGAAAAAGATGACGCAAGAGGAATTGGCCGAGAGATCCGGGTTGAGCGCCCGGTACGTCGGAGGGATCGAACGCGCCGACGTTTCCGCCAGCGTCACGGTGCTCGGCCGGATTGCGGAGGCGCTCGAAGTGGAAGCGACCGAACTGGTGCGCGCCGCCCCCGCGAAGGCTCGGAAAAAGGCGGCGATCGGGCCTTACTGTCTGTCCGGGAACATCTTGAATCTGATGAGTCATTTGTGATTCAAAGGAGGCGGCCTGATTCGAGGAGGGATCGCCGATGTGGACGGACAAGAATCGCGCACGCTATGACAGAAACCGCCTGCGTTATCCGAG
>DATBQJ010000102.1:0-1672 GCA_036560885.1 Methylocella sp. | reverse complement strand
GGAGGGGGTGGCCAATGGACGAGACAAGGAAAATGATCTCCTGCCGCTGCTGCATCGTGGGCGGCGGTCCGGCCGGAGTAATGCTGGGCCTTCTGCTGGCCCGCGCGGGCGTGGATACTGTCGTCATCGAAAAACACAAGGATTTCCTGCGCGATTTCCGCGGCGACACAGTCCATCCTTCGACGCTCGAAGCGATGCACGAACTCGGGCTCCTGGAAGAGTTCCTAAAGCTGCCGCATCAGGAAATTCAGCAAGGAGAAGCCAAAATCGGCGACGTCACGATTCCGATGGTCGATTTCTCGCATCTGCCGACGCATGCGAAGTTTGTGGCTCTTATCCCGCAATGGGATTTTTTGGATTTTCTTGCCGAAAAAGCCAAGCGTTACCCCTGCTTCCGGCTGTTGATGTCCGCCGAAGCGGATGACCTCATCGAAGAGGAAGGAACAGTGGCGGGCGTTGCCGTGAAATCCAAGGATGGTCAATTGTCGATCCGCGCGGATCTGACGATCGGCGCCGACGGCCGCCATTCCCTGGTGCGGCAGAAAGCCGGCTTCGTGCCGCTCGACATTGGCGCGCCGATGGATGTGTTTTGGTTCAAGCTCTCGCGCCAGACCAACGATGCCGGTTCGCTTCTCGGCCGGATTGACGCGGGCCAAATTCTGGCTGTGTTCAATCGCGGCGACTATTGGCAATGCGCCTATGTGATCGCCAAGGGATCGGCGGACCGCCTCAAGGAGCAAGGCATCGGCGCACTGCGGGGAAAAATCGCGGCATTGGCTTCGTTCCTCGCCGATCGCGTTGGCGAGCTCGAGAGTTTTGATGACGTCAAGCTCCTCACCGTCGCGGTCGACCGGCTGCCGCTTTGGCACAAACCCGGCCTCCTGTGCATCGGCGACGCCGCGCACGCGATGTCGCCGATCGGCGGTATCGGCATCAATCTCGCAATTCAAGACGCGATCGCCGCGGCGAATATCTTGGCGCTGCCGTTGTCCGGCGAGGGACCGCTGAGCGACCAGCTTCTGGCACAAGTGCAAAAGCGGCGCGAATGGCCAACCAAAGTCATCCAGGGCGTGCAGCTCCTCATCCAAAACAACGTGATTTCGCGCGTTCTGGGCGGCACGGGCAAAGCGGTGCCGCCATGGACTGTGCGGCTCTTCAAATATTTCCCGGTTCTACGTCGGCTGCCTGCCCGACTCATAGGTCTTGGCGTGCGGCGCGAGCGCGTCACCTCGCCGGACGCGTCCAAAGGCCGGGCTGCTGGTTGAAGGACGAGCGCGCACTGTGAGGCCAACGCTCTGCAATTTTCCGTGTGCACATTCTGGACACTGGCCAAACCTCGGGTGGAGGTCGGGTTAAGGTCCGGGTTGAATTTCCGGACATTCCGGGACCTTCCGCCGTAAGGCCGGGCTAGGTGAGTTGGCGCTAGTTAAGGAAACGACGCGAAACCCGGATATGCGGATATACAGATTCTGCCCTAGCCCTCGAACGCAACGGAGGCGCTGTTTGCAAGCTCTTTAATGCGTGACGACGCTCGGAAATACCGCAGTCACGCTACCCTCATCGTGAGTGAATTTAGACCTCCTCAAGCTTTAAAGACTTCATCGGCCACTCAAACAAGTAGGCTGCGATACCGCGTGCCTGCCATTCGTGGTTGGCCCGTAAGGCCCTAAGA
>DATBQJ010000101.1:0-18952 GCA_036560885.1 Methylocella sp. | reverse complement strand
CCGGGCTCGGCATAGGTGCGGCGCTTGCGGGACTCCGCCCCATTGTCGAATTCATGACTATCAATTTCGCGATGCAGGCGATGGACCAGATCGTCAATTCCGCTGCCAAGACACGCTATATGTCCGGCGGTCAGATGAGCTGTCCGATCGTGTTTCGTGGTCCCAATGGCGCGGCGGCGCGGGTTGCCGCGCAACACAGCCAGGATTATACCGCCTGGTATTCGCATATTCCGGGGCTCAAGGTTGTCATGCCGTATTCGGCGGCCGACGCCAAGGGGCTTTTGAAGAGCGCCATCCGCGATCCGAACCCGGTAATTTTTCTCGAAAACGAAATCCTTTATGGGCACAAATTCGACGTGCCCGCGCACGGCGATTTTCTTATTCCCATCGGCAAGGCGCGGATCGCCCGCGAAGGCAAGGATGTCACCATTGTGTCCTTCGGCATGGGCATGGCGCATGCCCTTAAAGCGGCCGACGAGCTGGAGCGCGAAGGAATTGACGCCGAGGTCATCGATCTTCGCACGATCCGCCCGATGGACAGTGAAACGATTGTCCAGTCGGTGACGAAAACTGGCCGCTGCGTCACCGTCGAGGAAGGCTGGCCGCAGAGCGGCGTCGGAGCGGAGATCATCGCAAGACTCATGGAAGGTGCGTTCGACTATCTCGATGCGCCGGTGGTGCGGATCTGCGGCAAGGATGTGCCGATGCCTTATGCCGCAAACCTCGAAAAGTTGGCCCTGCCGAGTGCGGAAGAGGTTATCGAAGCTGCCAAGGCTGTCTGCTATCGATAGGGAAGATCATGACCGAGCCGACGAATGAACTTATTCTTGAGGTGTTGCGCCGGATTCAAGCGGATATCGCTGACTTGAAGACCGATGTCCGCGAGATCCGAGGCCGCATGGGCAATTTTGAAGTGCGCATGGCCCATATGGAACTTCAGATCGCCGAACTCTCGGTCCGCATGGATCGGCGCGACGAGCAGATGGAGCGAATCCTTCGCCGCCTCGAGCTTACGGATCATTCTTAGTGAAGTGACTGGCCATGCCCATCGACATCCTTATGCCGGCCCTGTCGCCAACCATGGAAAAAGGCAACCTTGCGCGCTGGCTGAAAAAGGTGGGCGACCCGGTCAAGCCGGGCGATGTGCTCGCCGAAATCGAAACCGACAAGGCGACCATGGAGGTCGAGGCGATCGATGAAGGCGTGCTCGCCAAGATCGTGGTACCTGACGGAACAGCGGATGTTCCCGTCAACGATATTATTGGAGTTATCACGGGCGAGGGAGAAGACTCGGCGTCTGTTGCAAGCAAGACCGCGAGCGCGAAACCCTTGGTCGAGCCGCTGCGCGCCGTACCTGCTCCCAGCGCGACCCACGCGCCGATGCACAACGGCGAGGACCGTCCGCGCGTCATTGCTTCGCCCCTTGCCCGCCGTATCGCCAAGGAGTCAGGGCTCGATCTTGCATCGATAACCGGCACGGGTCCGCATGGCCGCATCATCGAGCGCGATGTGAAGTCGGCGCTCGCGCGCGCCCCGGCTGCGGTTCCCGCGCAGGACACCAAGGCGCCGTCTATTCCCTTGCCCGCGCCGACGGACGAACTCATCAGAAGAAATTTCGCAGCCGACTCTTTTCAGGAAATTCCACATGATTCGATGCGCAAGACCATCGCGCGCAGGCTCGTTGAAGCAAGCCGGATAATTCCGCATTTTTATCTAACCGCCGATTGCAACCTCGACGCTCTGATGAGTCTACGCAAGGCGATCAACGCTGCCGCGCCCCTCGATAAAGAGGGCAAGCCCGCTTACAAAATTTCGGTCAACGATTTTATCGTGAAGGCGCTGGCCTTGGCGCTCATCCGCGTCCCGAACGCCAATGCGACCTGGACCGAAAGCGCCATGTTGAAACACAAGCACGCCGATGTCGGCGTTGCGGTGGCGATTCCAGGCGGCCTGATTACGCCGATTGTCCGCGCCGCCGAGACCAAACGCTTGTCGGTGATTTCGAGCGAAATACAGGATTTTTCGGCCCGTGCCCGCGCCCGCAAGCTAATGCCAGAGGAATATCAGGGGGGCTCCTCGGCGGTCTCCAACCTCGGCATGTTCGGAATAAAAGTTTTTTCCGCCATCATCAACCCGCCGCAAGCAACGATTCTCGCGGTTGGCGCGGCGGAGAGCCGCGTCATCGTGAAGGACGGCGCGCCCGCCGTTGCCACAATCATGAGTGTGACGCTGTCTTGCGATCATCGCGCGGTCGACGGCGTTCTCGGCGCAAAACTTCTCGACGTGTTCAAGGATTTGATCGAGAAACCGGCAGGGATGCTGGTGTGAGAATCGCCTCCATCCTTAACCCCTTCCCGCAAGAAGGAGGGGAAGTGTCAGGCAATCATGGCTGAGCCCTACGACATCCTCATTATCGGCGGCGGGCCGGGCGGTTATGTCGCGGCAATCCGCGCCGCGCAGCTCGGCTTCAAGACCGCCGTTGTCGAGCGCGAGCATCTGGGCGGCATTTCGGCGACGCAAAGACCAATTCGGCTGGGATCAGGCGGGCGTCAGCGTGACCCTGAAAGTGGCGCCGCCGCCGGGCGTCTCCACGACGCTGACCCTGCCCTTGTGCAAGTCCAACAACTCCTTGACTATGGCGAGACCTAACCCCGTTCCGGGCGAGGTCTCGCTGCCCCGCCAGAATGGTTCAAAAATTCTATCGCGCGAGTCCTTCGGGATGCCCGCGCCGTGATCGACGACGTCGACTGTGCCGCCGGGCCCGACGCGGACGAGAACGGACTTGCCCTCGGGTTCGGCGCGCAGCGCATTGTCAATAAGATTGGCGGCGATGCATTCCAGTGCCTGGCGATTTCCTCGCACCCGCACCGACGGGACCGGGCTTTCGAATTCGATGTGTTTCTTGTTTTCGACAACGAGCGGGGCGTAGTCCGCAACCACCGTGCGGATCGTTGTGACAAGATCGACAATACCGTCCATCGTCCCCCCATGTTCGTTGAGCCTGGCCGCGATCAGCAACTGGTCGACAATGGTTTGGATACGCCGCACGTCTCGCTTCAAATTAGTTTTGTAGGGCACGTCGGAGAGCGCGTCGATGCGGGTACGCAGAATGGCGACAGGCGTCCTCAGTTCATGCGCGGCGTTCGCGGCGAAACGCCGCTGCCTGGCCGCGCCCGCGTCGAGTCGTGCCAGTGCCGCATTTACCGCTTCTACGAGTGGCATAGTTTCAGCCGGGATGCCTTCTAACGGAATGCGTTGGTCGATCGAATTCATGTCGATGCGCGACGCGTGTGCGGCGGCGTCGCGCAGAGGCGAGAGTCCTCTCGTGGCCGCGACCCAGGCGATCGCGGCGGCGGCCGCGGCGACGGGAACGAAATAGATGAAATTGTCCCACGCATTGTCGCGAAAGAAATATATCAAATCGTCCCAGTGAAATTGGTAGCCGTACGTAACGATGATCACGCGGCCGGCGGAGGTGTCCACTTTGGTCAACGCGCCACGCAAATCCGAGTCCGGCGCACCCTCGAATGTAAAATTCATCAAGAAGGCCTTTATCTCTCCCATTTTTCTGAGCTGACCGACGAGTTCCGGCGACGACCCTTGAAATGCCATGGTCTGAGTGAGATCGAAGACTGCGTATTTCAGGTGCGGATTTTGCGCGGCCTTTTCGCGCAAGGCTTCAGTCGGCTCGATGTAAGGAACGCCGTCCGCCGTGCGCCTCAGGGACGCCGCAACCTGAGCCCGCACACTGTTTTCAGCGAGATCGTTCCTGATCATGTCAAGATCGACCCTGATGCCCGTGAGCGATAGGGGAATGTTCAGTATCCAGATTATAACGTAGACGATAAGCTGGCCGACGAGAAGATAACCAACCAGCCGCGAAGAAAGGGAAAAGGATTTCACGGCATAGACTTTGTCAACATATAGCCCACTCCGCGAATGGGATGGATGGCGACGCCCGCGTCATTATCGTTCAGATGCCGGCGCAGCCGCGAGACGAGTGCATCGAGCGCGTTGGATTGAAGCTCGCATTCGCCGCCATAAACCTCTTCGACGAGCGTTTCGCGCAGCGTCGCGCGGCCTTGACGGCGCACCAAGGACTCGATCAACGCAAGCTCGCGGCGATGAAACATGATCGGTCTCCCGGAAACGAATATTTCACGCGACTCAACATGAAAAGACAATGCACCGACCGTCACCGGCGGCTGCGCGCCTGCGCCGCTGCGGCGCAAATTAGCGCGAATTCGTGCCAGGAGTTCGTCTCTGTCGAACGGTTTGGCTAAATAATCGTCGGCGCCCGCGTCCAGGCCCATGATTTTGTCGGAAACGGAATCGAGCGCCGTCAGCATCAACATCCGAACACCCGAATGTGTGCGCCTGATGTTTTCGATGAGCGACACGCCGTCGCCATCCGGTAATCGCCGGTCGATCAATGCCAGCGAATAAGAATGCGCGCCGATCAATTCGCGCGCCTTCCCGATCGTCGCCGCGTGGTCGGCGTCGAAGCCGGACTGGCTAAGGCACTCCATAATTAGACGAGCCATTTCCGGTTCGTCCTCGACGAGGAGAATTTGCATGGCGAAATTCCTGTTGGATAAGGCGTCACAGGCGTCGCGACGCGATCGTGAGCTGATATTCGCGCCGATTGCCAGTCAAAGCAAATGTCGATGGGTTAACGCTGGTCCGGGGAACGCTGCCGACCAGTACGACGCCGCCAAAATAAAGATTACGCGTAGCTGACGCCTATATTACATGTAGATTACATGTAGGTGACACGGATCATAGACATATAGTTGCATATAATAATTGACTTTTCCTTTGACAGCTGCATAACCTACGTTAGTATACTGTCCCAGGGGTGTCTCTCGGGCGCCCCTGTACACAATTGGAAATGTACTAAAGGGAAGGAAAATGTTATGAAAACAGCAACTTTCGTCTTATTAGCGGCGGCTGCATTAACTTTTGGAATGCCTGGATCCGGGGCCTTAGCGGCAGACGACACCGGTGCTAGCCAAGTATCACCATCACCACCACTACCCATCGGTACGATTGCCCGTTATCGGGTAACTTTTTTCAAGTCCAATACATCGGTGACGGCGCTTCGCTCGGCTTCGATAATCTCGATTACGAACGGGAACGCGGCGAGTTGCCTGGTTGCAGTAGATTGGCGGACCGGAGGCACCACGAACGCGTGTACCACCAGTATTTCTATCGCGCCTGGAGCTACGTTAGATTTTTGCTCACGGACCATCCCCACCGGCATAACGACCTGCAATTCCACGTGCGCTCCAAGCCTAACGTTTCATGAGGGGAGCGCCGTCGTAGGTTCTGCCACCACCACGGGATGCGACAGGATCGAACTCAGCGCCCGCACGGTTTATACTGGGACAACCACCGACTCTCCCGTATCGGCTATCACCGATGCGAATGTCGTGCGAATCAACTCGGCAAATATCGGCGATTGAAATATTCGGCGATTGAAATTATTTGGACGGGCGGTGCTTCGCGGCTCCGCCCGCTTTCGTGAGAAGACGCCTGGCCCATGCCCCTACCCTCATTCAGGAGGGCCGAAGGTTTCCGCAACTGAAGCACGACAGGACTAAGTAAGGCGGAGCAACGCCAGCGGAACGGGGAGGTACCCTCAGCAAAAGACCGCGACTCCTGAACCATGCCCGGCTGCAGCGCTATCGCGTGCTCCGCTTTTCAAATCGCGACGTGATGTTGCATTGTGACTTAGTGTTCGAAACCATCGCGGCAGCGCTCTTCACCGCCCTTGACCCCTTCCAAAGGGGGAGGGGATTATCCGGCAACCATGACTGACGCTTACGATATTCTCATCATCGGCGGCGGGCCGGGCGGCTATGTCGCGGCGATCCGTGCCGCGCAGCTCGGCTTCAAGACCGCCGTTGTCGAGCGCGAGCATCTGGGCGGCATCTGCCTTAACTGGGGTTGCATTCCCACCAAGGCCCTGTTGCGCTCGGCGGAAATTTTTCAATATCTCAAGCACGCAAAGGATTATGGTCTCAAGGTTGACGGCAAGATCGGCATTGACCCAGCCGCCGTCGTGAAAAGATCGCGTGCTGTTTCGGCGCAGTTGAACAATGGCGTCGGCTTTCTGCTCAAAAAGAACAAGGTAGACGTCATCTGGGGCGCGGCGGCGATCACGCGACCCGGCGAGGTTGTCGTCGCCGCTTCGAAAAAGCCGCCGATGCAGCCGCCTAACCCGATCCCCAAAGGTGTTTTGGGCACCGGCGCCTATACGGCAAAACATATCATTGTCGCGACCGGTGCGAGGCCGCGCGTTATACCGGGCATCGAGCCAGACGGAAAACTGATCTGGACCTATTTCGAGGCCATGGTGCCCGAAAAATTTCCAAGTTCGCTTATCGTCATGGGTTCAGGTGCGATCGGAATCGAATTCGCTTCGTTCTATCGCGGCATGGGCACGCAAGTGACTGTCGTCGAGATATTGCCGCAAATTCTTCCTGCCGAGGATGCGGAGATCGCCGCGCACGCCCGCAAGCGCTTTGAAATGCAAGGCATCGAGATTCTGACCTCCACCAAAGTGACAAGGGTCGAGAAAAAGCCGGATGGCGTCGTGGCCACCATTGAAGAGAGCTCCGGCGCGGCGCGGGCCTTGGAAGCCGAGCGCATGATTTCCGCGGTCGGCGTTACTGGCAATGTCGAAAACCTTGGGCTTGAGACGCTCGGCGTGAAGATCGAGGGGGGAATTATTGTTGCGGATGGAATGGGGCGCACCAATGTGCCGAAGGTTTATGCCATTGGCGACGTCGCTGGCCCGCCCATGCTCGCCCATAAGGCCGAACACGAGGGGGTCCTCTGCGTCGAGGCGATCAAGGGTCTCGATCCGTGTCCGATTACGAAGACGATGATTCCTGGCTGCACCTACTGCAATCCGCAGGTGGCGTCCGTTGGCCTCACTGAGGCAAAAGCCAAAGAGTTGGGTTTTGAAGTCAAGATTGGCCGCTTTCCTTTCATTGGCAATGGCAAGGCGATTGCGCTTGGTGAGCCCGAAGGACTCGTAAAGACCATTTTTGACGCCAAAACCGGAAAACTTCTCGGCGCGCATATGGTTGGAGCCGAAGTCACCGAACTGATCCAAGGCTTTGTCATAGCCATGAACTGCGAGACAACCGAGGCGGAACTGATCCATGCGGTGTTTCCGCACCCGACCTTATCGGAAACAATGCACGAGAGCGTGCTGGACGCTTACGGAAGAGTGATCCATATGTGAAGCAGCGAAACGCTATTCACGCGGTAGCCACTTATCACCAACCTTATCATAGCTCTTTTTAACGGCTGCCCAAGCGATACGAAAGGCGATTTCCTCCTCTCGTGGATCACCGTGATGGACTTGGTAAGCACTGTTAAAGGTTACCCTGAAAATGTCCTGCGCATGCTGCGGCAGATGGTTGCGGACGGATAGCGGAAGGTCTTCATTGCTAGCGTAAGGCATCGCCGGGCCCTCACATGGATAGGGATGCAGTTAAGAAAATTGGCTTTCATTCCATGAATGCGAGCAGAGCAGATCACATGAGGAACTAGGGTGAAAATCGGCCTTCAACGCCTTATCTTGTATTTCTGGTACGAGGTGGTGACCGATTGGGGTGGCGCATGGCATTAAATTCTAATCTGTTTGACTGCGTACAGCCCGATACCGCAAACCTCCGCCATCCCGAAAAGGCGCATCGCCCCGATCAGCCCGTGGCGCGCAAGCCCGAATGGATCAGGGTCAAGGCGCCAGGCTCGCCCCAATGGGCCGCGACGCGGGCAATCGTCAAGGAACACGGCCTCGTCACCGTCTGCGAGGAGGCGGGGTGCCCCAACATCGGCGAGTGCTGGGAGAAAAAACACGCGACCTTCATGATCCTGGGCGACATTTGCACGCGCGCATGCGCCTTCTGCAACGTCAAGACGGGACTTCCCCGCGCCGTTGACCCCGCCGAGCCCATCCGTATCGGCGAAGCGGTCAAAAAACTCGGGCTCGCCCATGCCGTGATCACTTCCGTCGATCGCGACGATCTCGAAGATGGCGGGGCAGGGCATTTCGCGAAAGTGGTCGCGGCGATCCGCGCGGCGAGCCCGAACACCACGATCGAGGTCTTGACCCCGGATTTTTTACGCAAACAGGGCGCGCTTGAGACGGTCGTCGCAGCCCAGCCCGACGTCTTCAATCATAATGTCGAGACTGTCGCGTCAAATTATCTCACGGTCCGGCCGGGCGCGCGCTATTTCCATTCGATCAGGCTCTTGCAGCGGGTCAAGGAGATCAGCCCGGGAATCTTCACCAAATCCGGAATGATGCTGGGGCTCGGCGAAGAGCGCCATGAAGTGCTGCAACTGATGGACGATTTGCGTACCGCGGACGTCGATTTCCTGACGATAGGCCAATATTTACAGCCGACAAGGAAACATCATGAGGTCGTGCGCTTTGTGTCCCCGGACGAATTTGCCTATTACGCCGAGATCGCGCTCGCTAAGGGATTTCTGTTGGTCTCGGCTTCGCCCTTGACCCGGTCATCGCATCACGCCGGCGAGGATTTCGCCAGGCTGAAGGCGCGGCAGATGGCCTTGCCGGAGCACCACTGAGCAGCTAGAGCAATTCCGGCTCCAACAGAAGCAGCTTTTCACCACGCCACGCGGCTTTATCCAAATTTCATGCTGTGAGATGCCTTCGTTTCATACCACCCACCGGGTCCGTCATGGCGCCGCCGATATGTTCGAACTCGTCGCCGATATTGAATCCTATCCGCGATTCGTTCCGCTTTGCCGCGCTTTGCGGATCCGCCGGCGTGACGAAAGGGAAGGGATACTAACGCTCATTGCCGATATGGAGGTCGGCTACAAGGCAATCCGCGAGACCTTTACAAGCCGGGTCACTTGCGAGCGCGCGGCGCGCAAGATTCTCGTTGAATATGTCGACGGACCGTTCAAACACCTTGAAAACCGCTGGAGCTTTCACGATCGCGACGAAGGCAAGGTCTGTATCGTCGATTTCCGCATCGCCTATGAATTCAAGAGCCGCGCGCTAGGGCTTATCATGGGCCGAATGTTCGACACGGCTTTTCATAAAATGGCGGCGGCTTTCGAAGACCGCGCCGACATTGTCTATGGCAAGGCCCGCTAAAGTTAGATCACGGTCGAATTTTTTTTATTTGTGGCGGCCTCACCATATCGCGCCCAAGAAAATGCATGACCGTCCGTGCTCCGAACTAGGCCTTTGAAATGATCGACGCGTTGACGTAAGAATGGTCGCATGAGGCCACCTCATTTCCCGGTCGCGGTGGCGGGATCGGGTCCCGCTGGTGCAAGCTTCGCAATCTCCTTGCTTATGAACGGCGCCAGAAATGTCGCGCTGATCGATAAGGCGCGCTTCCCACGCGACAAGGCGTGCGGCGATGGCATCGGCCCTGGCGCCGTGCAGATATTGAAGAAACTGGGTCTCGGAGACAGGCTGAAGGCTCACGCCCGGATTCATTACCTCTCCGTGTCCGGACCATCCGGCGTTCGAGCCAAAGGACCCCTTCCCCGCGTAGGCGAGGAAATTCCCGACGGTTACACGATCCCTCGTTACGTCTTCGACAACTACCTCGCACAAAGCGCGCTCGATCGCGGGGCGGCCGACTATACGGGCAAACAGCTCGATCATGCGAATTTTGAGGACGGGCGGTGGATTCTCTCGCTAAAGGACAGCACGACAGGCGAACAGACGACACTCACGGCTGACGTGCTCATCGGCGCAGACGGAGCTCGGTCAAGAGTGCGCCGCGCCCTCAAAGTTCCAAATAATTCCGACCGTCATACCGGCACGGCAGTGCGGATTTATGCAAACTCCACCAGCTCAAACTTCGACGCTCTCCAGATCGACTTTCTACATGAACTCCTCCCAGCCTACGGATGGCTGTTCCCGATTGACACGACAAAAGCGAATATCGGCGTCGGCATCGATCTCGATCACTACAAGAGAAACGGACGCCATCTCAGAGATATACTGCGGTGCTACCAGACCATGTTCGGCGCTCATATCGAGTACGACGAATCGTCCTATCTGGCACACATTCTGCCATACGGGTCTGAACTGCCCCGGCTCGCGCATCCGGAGGAACAGGCAGCCCTCGTAGGGGACGCAGGGTCAATGATTAACCCGCTGACCGGCGAGGGCATATTTTACGGAATGTTTGCGGGTGAACTCCTGGGCCGTACCGTCGCCCGGGCGCTGGATAGGCCGGACTTATCTCGTATTGCCCCTGCATTAAGAGAATATGAGAACCAATTCCGCAGCCAATTCAAAAGCCATTTCGACCTGAACTGGAAAATAAAAGAGAAAGTCGAGAATGCACGATGGTGTAACATGGTTATTAATGCCTGCCGGAAGGACAAATTTTTGATGGGGAATCTTATTGATCTCATGATGGGCGACAAAAAAGATATCAAACTCAGGATGTTGTTCCGCATTTTTGTCCGTAATCTGCTTCCATTCTGACTATGACACCTGGAAACCCAGATGTGCCGCAGCGCTGATTCCAGGGTTTCCATTTTGGGCAATATTTCACAATCGAATCTTTACAATCTGGGACTTCACGACTTTTTGGATCGGATTAGCAATTAGCAGTGACAGCGGATCGCCTTGAATATGACTTGGGCCGCTGCTGAACTGTGTCTGGGAAATGAGATAGGATTCCAAAAAGCGCGGCTGAAACGCGCGGCCGGCAATTCGTCGCTTGTTGCGGTTCAACCGGCAGCTTCGAGGAGCAGCTTGATCGCCACGGCGATCGCAGCCGAACGCACGCCGTCGCGGCCAAGGTCGCCGAACCGTTTTTCGACGGCGGCGGCGGCGGCGCCTCTGCGGGCGAAGCCAAAATGCACCAGGCCGATAGGCTTTTCTGGCGAACCCCCGCCCGGACCCGCGATACCGGTGATCGACAGCGTCAAGTCCGCGGAGGAATAAGCCAGCGCGCCTTCAGCCATGGCCAGTGCCGCCTCCCTGCTAACGGCGCCAAACTCTTCCAAAATCCGCGGCGAAACCCCGAGACATTCGATTTTCGCAGCATTAGAGTAGGTGACGAAACCGCGCTCGAAAACTTCGGATGACCCAGGTATGGCGGTGATCATCGCCGCTAAAAGACCCCCCGTGCATGATTCGGCGGTTGCCACGGTGAGCCCCTTGGTGAGGCAACATGCGATGAGGTCCGCCGCGCGGCTCAAGTATGCGTCAGAGAACATTGCAGAGCCGCGGGAAATCACGCTAGCCAAAGTTCGCGTAAACCAGCTGAGTTTGAGGTCAATGCCGCTAGACTTAAAGTGTCTTTAGGAAGTTGACTAGGTCCTCCCTCTGTTGATCTGTTAAGCCAATTTTGAATCGCTGGTCATAAAAATTTACGGCGTCGAGCAGGGTGGCCGCCGAGCCGTTGTGGAAATAGGGAGCACGTGCGGCGAGTCCCCGCAGAATGGGTCCCTTGAGTTTGCCGATGTCGGCGCAGTTTCCGGAAATCAATGCGCGGCCCGGATCGGTGACAACAAAAACCTGTCCGGCGAGCGGACCTTGTTTGCAAGTGAGAGTGAAAACCGGCAATCCGGAAATGTTAAGGGCCGGAGGACTCTTGGCTCCAGCGTCGGCGATGCCGATGTCCAAGGGCGCCTTTACTGAATGATCGCCGGCATTGGGGGTGTCGTGACAAGTGCCACAAAATCCATTGAAGGTCGCCACACCCAACGCATCGTTTATACCAGCCACCCCCGTAATCTTGATCGGTATGGTGTTAAATACCTCTTCGCCGCGCGCGACGGACTTGCGGTCTTGCGTTTCGTCGCCGCCCCCACGGAGGCTTTGCCAATACTTATAGAGGTCGAAGATATGCGAGTCGAAAGGCGCGCCTGTGGGATTCATTCCAAACGGATCATTCACTCCAAGGAAGAATTTCGCGAGCTGCTGCGAGAGTGCAAGGGGACCGCCCGTCGCGGGACGGGCATCCAGATGGTGGGCCTCCTTATCGAAGTCTTGCGCGGTGAAAATGCCTTTCTCGAAAGCAACGATCTGGTTTTGCTGGTCTATGGTTGGAGCGCTGTTGGCTTGCGCATGGCCGAGAGTCGCGTCGACGGACTGCATTTCAAGGCTGGGCTCGCGTCCGTCCCACATGATCGCCGACAGGAATCCGAGATTGGTGGAGGGGAGCGGCCTCCTGTAAACGGACACTATCCCGGTCGTTTTGCTCGTCAGCCCGGTTGTTGGATTCGTTGTGCAGTTGTACGGATCGGCCACGCTGGTCACTTCGAACTGCAACTTGTCTGGCGTCGGCAGCGCCAGGCCAATCCGGATCAGACCTTTGTCAATCACCAGTTTATAGGCCTCGCGCTTCGCCGCGGGCGTAGAAACATCGTCTGATGGACAAGTAGCGCCGTCGACCAGCCGGAAGATCGGATCGGTGCCAAGGCTGGCCCTGAATCGGGCCTGTACGTTGGCCGCGCTGACGCTCCACCCGGTTTGCGGCTGATGACAAGTGAAGCAAGTGCGCCCGTTGGTCCCCAAATTCTGGAAGAAAGGATTTAATGCCGTAAAAGTGGGACCGCCAGGCTGGAAGGTGGCGATCCGGCCGCTGGGGTCGTCGTCGGTCTCAAACCTCGGAATAATGGGTGGCGTCGGCTGCGAACCGCGGTCGGCATCTCTGAAAAGGCGCATCTTCTGCGCGTGTTCGATAGCGGCCGGCGCCCACGCCCGCGATTGAGCAGGATCATCGCTCTTGGCGGTTTGTGCCCACGCCTGCCATGGGCCTTCGAGGAAACAGGCGAGCGCGAGCCCTGCGATCGGAAATCTCAGTGTCGTCAACGGCGAAGGTATGGAAATAGCGCTTCTATTCATGGTGCACGCTCCCTTGCTTCGGCTCTGTGACCGGGCCAATCAATTGGCCTCTCGACCGCTTTCGCAGAGATTGATGCAATGTTTAGGCGCACGCACCCCCTGATCAGGGGTGACGATATCGGTACCGTCATCAGCGTTCCGCCACGCATACGTTTCGATGACGGAAGAGCGCAACGCGCGCTTTCGGCTCTGGCGTCATACGGATGTTCGATGCGGAGTTTCGGGGATCGCCCCGCCATCGCTAGCATGGCGGTGGTGGAAGACTTCGCCGGCAGTGTCACCACTCAAAAATGCGAAACAGTATCCGCGGTGAAACCCCGAGACATTCGATTTTCGCGGCATTGGAGTAGGTGACGAAGCCGCGCTCGAAAACCTCGGATGAGTCAGGTATGGCGGTGATCATGGCCGCCAAGAGGCACTCGCGCATGACCCAGCGGTTGCCACGGTGAGCCCCTTGGTGCGGCAGGACGCGACGAGGTCCGCCGCGCGGCTCAACTATGCGTCAGGAAATATGCAGCGTATCCCGGTGCTAAGGGTCACTCCCGAGACCCAGGCAGGCATGCCAGCTCCCGGACTGGACGCTTGGTCATGTTTCCGCGCGCTGCCGTCAATCCCGAGGTTGATCCTTTTCAGGGGCACCCGATGGCGGCGCGACAGCCCAGCGCACGCACTTATCGACGACACTTTGGCCTTGTGAACCAAATTCCTTTTGGCAGCGCTTCACGGGATCGTCCTGTCCGCAAGCGGTCAAAAGGACAAAGGGCAACACAAGGAGCAGCATTCTCATCTGGCTAGGATGAGGCCAATCAGGCGCATCTTGTCAAGTGCATAATTCCACGAGCTTCGCCGGTACCGGAGTGCCCGGCTTCAGACTGATCCACTTGCACTGCAACGCAACAAAACCGCGCCAGTTTGCGGCGCGCGTCACGGCAATGGAAGGCTTCAGCACTGACAAAACTGAAACCGTGTACTAGGCCTTGCGACACAACCAGGAATGCCGCTTGGCATGACTTGTTCGCCTACGTCGAAGGACATTACAATCGTCAGCGGCATCCCTCCGCCATCGGGTCTCACTCCCGAACAGGCGGAACACAAAGCCGCTTAATCCAGTGTCCCCTAAACCGAGGGAAGGGCAGCCCGGGTGATGCGGCGGCAGGACGTATTTTTAATGCCTTATAAAAGTGGTTTTGTACCAAGCTGCACTAGAGTCGCGAAACGATTTCGAGTTTAGGTGAAGTCATGACGGTTCTTGTAACAGGCGGCGCAGGTTATATCGGCGGCCATATGGTGCTAGCCCTCCTCGATGCCGGCGAAAAGGTGGTCGTACTCGACGATCTTTCGACCGGATTTCGTTGGGCGGTGCCGGAGGCAGCCAAACTCATTGTTGGCGATGTCGGCGACGCGGCGCTCGTGGACGCCATTCTCGCGGAGCATAAGATCGACGCCATCGGGCATTTCGCGGCCAAGATCGTGGTGCCCGAATCGATCGGCGAACCGTTGCGCTACTATCTCAACAACACCGCCAAGGCGCGCACCCTAATTGACTGCGCGGCGCGCGGAAAAATCAAACATTTTATCTTTTCCTCGACCGCTGCCGTCTATGGCGAACCCGCGGTTAGCCCGGTCAGTGAAACGGCGCCGCTTGCCCCGATAAACCCCTATGGCCGCTCCAAGCTGATGGTCGAATGGATACTTGAGGATGCCGCCAAGGCGCACGATCTAAAATTCGCGATTTTACGTTATTTCAATGTCGCAGGCGCCGACCCGAATGGACGACTCGGGCAGTCGACGCCGAACGCAACGCATCTCATCAAACTCGCAGTGCAGGCGGCGCTTGGATTACGCCCCGGTCTCGAAGTCTTCGGTACCGATTATCCGACGAGGGATGGTACCTGCATACGCGACTATATCCAGGTCAGCGACCTGATCACGGCGCATCTCATGGCACTCGGTCACCTGCGCAAGGGCGGTGAAAATTTCATTTGCAATTGCGGCTATGGCCATGGCGTCTCGGTGTTGGAAGTCGTCGACGCCGTCAAGCAAGTGTCCGGCGTCGATTTCAAGGTGCGGATTTCCGGCCGCCGTCCTGGCGATCCGGCCTCGCTCGTCGCGGGCACCGAACGCATCAAGGCCGTGCTAGGCTGGACGCCAAGCTACGACCATCTCCCAACTATCGTTGGTCAGGCACTCGCATGGGAGCGCCGCCTGCACGACAAATTTCTTGCTGGGACACCCGCGAATGCGAATTCCTTGACGTGCGGCGGGGTCTGATCAGGTGTTCATGGATTCGAAGAAGGCTGCGTTGCCCTTCGGCGTTTCCCGCAATTTGCCGAGCAAGAATTCGATCGCATCGATCGTGCCCATCGGACTGAGAATGCGCCGCAACACATACATTTTCTTCAAGATGTCTGGTGATACCAGCAATTCTTCCTTGCGGGTGCCGGAGCGAGTGATATCGATCGCCGGGTAAGTCCGTTTGTCAGCGACCTTGCGGTCGAGAATGATTTCCGAATTGCCAGTGCCCTTGAATTCCTCAAAGATCACTTCGTCCATGCGCGAGCCGGTATCGATCAGCGCGGTCGCGATGATCGTCAGCGAGCCGCCCTCCTCGATATTGCGCGCGGCACCAAAGAATCGCTTGGGACGCTGCAGGGCGTTGGCGTCGACGCCGCCGGTCAGTACCTTGCCCGACGATGGCACAACCGTGTTATAGGCGCGGCCAAGTCTCGTAATCGAATCAAGGAGAATCACCACGTCGCGGCCATGTTCGACGAGACGCTTGGCCTTCTCGATGACCATTTCGGCGACCTGGACATGCCGCACCGCGGGTTCGTCGAAGGTCGAGGATACCACCTCGCCGCTGACCGATCGTTGCATGTCGGTGACTTCTTCCGGCCGCTCGTCGATCAACAGCACGATCAGATAGCATTCCGGGTGATTCGCGGTGACCGATTGCGCGATATTTTGCAAAAGCACCGTTTTACCGGTGCGCGGCGGCGACACGATCAAGGCGCGCTGGCCCTTGCCGATCGGCGCCACGACATCGATGACACGCGCCGACAAATCCTTCTTGGTGGATCCCTCAACCTCGAGTTTCAGCCGCTGGTCGGGGTAAAGCGGGGTCAGGTTGTCGAAATGAACCTTGTGCCGGATTTTTTCCGGGTCTTCGAAATTGATCGTATTGACCTTGAGCAGCGCGAAATACCGCTCGCCATCCTTGGGACCGCGGATCATGCCTTCCACGGTATCGCCCGTGCGCAAGCCGAACCGGCGAATTTGGGACGGCGATACATAAATATCATCGGGGCCAGCGAGATAATTGGCGTCGGAAGACCGCAGGAAGCCGAAGCCGTCCTGCAGGACCTCGATGACGCCTTCGCCGACGATCTCGATGTCGCGGCTCGCTAATTGCTTGAGGATCGCAAACATCAGCTCTTGCTTACGCATGATCGAAGCGTTCTCGACTTCATGTTTCTCCGCGAAGGCGAGCAGTTCGGTCGGCGACTTGAGCTTCAAGTCCTGCAGTTTGATTTCCTGCATTAGGATGAAGTCCTTGGAAGGGCGGCGCGGATCTGCGGCGCGAAAAAGGGGGGCGATCGGTGCACCCAGGTCCTGCAATGACTGGTGCTAACGCTGTGTAGCGACGCGCGTGAGCAGCGCCAAAATATGTTAGTTTCTGCGAGGGGGAGTGCATAAATAGGTCGATTTGAAGGCTTTGACAAGCAAAATGATTGGACGCCTAATTCTTTTCCGGATTCCGGAAAAAGCGAAGCCTTCCGCTTGCCGCTGGCCAAAAAAATAAGTACCCCGTCAATCACGCTCCCCCGCCAAATTGACGGCCGACGCTCCTCCTTGTCCTAAAGTGCAAAAGCCTAGATCTAATCCATCGGTGGTGGTCCGACTTCGCCCGCTATCTCACGGCGCGTTCGGCGCGGCGGGCTCGACCCTGGCAAGGACGCATCCCGGGATCAAAGCCCGTGGATCGCTCGCGCCGGCGAAGCCGCTGATTCGCATTCTTGACAGGACTGGCTCGTCAAACTTGCCGCCGGGCGATAAAGGGCGCGCTGTAATGTCCCGCCATGCCCGCTGAAAGCTCAATCCGGTCCTTAAATACACCTAAGCCCATGACCTATTTTAATCGCCGCACTCTCGTCAAATATCTCGTTCTTTCGGGCGCTCTGCCTTTAACCTTCAGGTCCGCGCCGGCCCAGCCCGGTAAGCCGCAGACACCGCCGAAATTCGATTTCGACGATGTCGTGCGCCGCGCCCGCGACCTGGCCACGGCGGATTTCGATGCCGCCGCGCCGGCGCTTCCCGAAGCGCTGAACAAACTTGACTTCGATGCCTGGCGCGACATCAGGTTTCGCCCGGACAAGGCGTTTCTTAGCGGCAATCAGAGCCAGTTCCGGCTGCAATTGTTCCACCTGGGACATCTCTACCGGCGTCCGGTAACCGTCAACACGATTCGCGACGGCATTCCGGCGCCCATTCCCTATTCTTCCAATCTTTTCGACTACGGCCGTACCAAGATCGACAAGCCCTTGCCGGTTAATCTCGGCTTTGCCGGATTTCGTCTGCATTATCCCTTGAATAGCCCGGCCATCTTCGATGAAGTTATCGCCTTTCTCGGCGTGAGTTACTTTCGCTTTCTCGGCCGCGGCCAGCGTTACGGCATGTCGGCGCGCGCGCTCGCGGTCGAGGCAGGCACTGGGAATGAGGAATTTCCTTTTTTTCGCGAATTTTGGATCGAGACGCCCGATCCGGGCGCCGGTCAGGCATCGGTCTACGCTTTGCTCGACAGCCCTTCGACGACCGGCGCCTACCGGTTTGATCTCTATCCTGGAATCGAGACCGCGATCGAAATCTCGGCGGTGCTTTTCCCGCGTAAGCCGAATGTCAAGTTTGGGCTCGCGCCATTAACCTCGATGTTCTTCATCGGCGAGGTTGATCATCGTTTCAACGACGACTTTCGCCCCGAGTTGCATGATTCGGATGGACTCCTGATCCATTCGGGAACCGGCGAATGGATCTGGCGCCCTTTGCGCAACCCGGCAGAGCCGGCGGTCTCCACCTTTCTCGACCGTGACCTCCGCGGCTTTGGCCTGTTGCAACGGGACCGCGATTTTGACCATTATCAAGATCTCGATCTCACCTATGAGATGCGGCCAGGCTATTTCGTCGAGCCGCGGGAGAGCTGGGGCGAAGGCCGGGTCGAGCTTGTCGAACTTCCAACCGGACACGAGACCAATGACAATATCGTCGCCTCGTTCGTGCCCGCGAATGCGCCGGAACCCGGAAAACCGTTCAGCTACGCCTACCGTATCGCCGCCAGTCTCAATGCGGCCCAGCTTTCGCCAAATGGGCGTGTCCTGAACACTTATCAGACGGCGGCCTCGGCACTTGGCGCGAGCGATCCGCCGGTGCCTGGTTCGCGCCGGTTCATTATCGATTTCACCGACGGCGACCTCGCCTATTACGCCGCCGATCCGCAATTGGTCGAGGTCGTTCCCTCAACGAGTCAGGGCAAAATCACGCGCTCCTTCATCGTGCCGAATGCCCATACCAAAGGGTTTCGCGCGGTCATCGACGTGCAGCTCGATCCCGGCCAATCTGCGGATTTGCGCGCCTTTTTGCGGACTGGCACCCGGGCGCTCACCGAGACCTGGACCTTTCCGTGGCGCGCCGACTAAGCGCGCAATTAGGACAGCGGCCCCGCCTTCAGTCTTGTAAGATCGAAGCCATCGATGTCTCGCAGCAATTCGATGAAGGCCGTGGCGGCATGGTCCGCGCAGGCTTCGCCTTTTCGCACCGTGGCGGCCGCCGCGTTGCCCATCGCGCCGGAGGCGGAAAGATCCTGGCTCATCCAGCCAAAGCCAGTGGGACGGCCAACGCGCAGCCAAGTGAACTCGCGTTCCATTGCGGCACTCTTGGAGGCGAAATCCGCCGCCGCTTCGCCGCGCACGCGGTCCGGCCTATAATTTAGCATCAGCGACGTCTCGATATCTCCCGCATGAATGCCATGCGCTCGCTCCTGCACGGAAAAAATTGCGTCCGGCGCGCCAAAGCGATGCCAGG
>DATBQJ010000100.1:0-7680 GCA_036560885.1 Methylocella sp. | reverse complement strand
TTCGGCCGGAGCGGGCTTTGCGGGCAAGGGGAAGCTTGGGCACATGGGAGTTGGAATTTCGACATCGACTTCGAGTGTCGAGACCACCTCGCCGCGCTCCATCTTGATCGTGATCCCTTCCTGCTCGATAGGGAAGTGCTTGGCAATCACCGCCATGATTTCTTCTTGAAGAATGGCGATGAGATCGGACTTTCCGGAGACGGCGCGCTCATGCGCAAGCAGGATTTGCAACCGTTCCCTGGCGACCGGCGCGGTGGTGCGCGGCCGCTTGAAAAAATCGATGAGTTTCATGCCGCCCTCCGTCCAAACAACATCCCAAGCAGGCCCTTTTTATCGCTTGGAATCGTCATATCCAGGGTTTCGCCGTTGAGCCGCTTTGCCGCGTCGAAATAAGCTCGCGCCGGCGCGCTTACGGGGTTGTTGAGGGTGACTGGCGAGCCAAGATTGGATGCGCGCAGAACCTCGAAGCTTTCCGGGATGATCCCGAGCAGGGGGATGGAAAGGATCTCGAGCACGTCCTCGACATTCAGCATTTCGCCGCGTCCGGCGCGCGCGGCATCGAAACGGGTGATCAGGAGATGCTTTTCGACGCGCTCGCCTTTTTCCGCCCTTTCTGTCTTGGAATCGAGGAGGCCGATAATGCGGTCCGAGTCGCGGACAGACGATACTTCGGGGTTGGTCACGACGATCGCAACATCGGCGTAGCGCATGGCAAGTGTCGCGCCGCGCTCGATGCCGGCCGGGCTATCGCAGATCACCCAATCGAATTTCTCCTTCAACTCGGCGATGACGCGCGCGACGCCCTCATCCGTCAAGGCATCCTTGTCGCGCGTCTGCGAGGCGGGAAGCAAGGAGAGTGTCGGTACGCGCTTGTCGCGGATGAGCGCTTGCGCAAGCTTGGCGTCGCCTTGAACGACATTGATCAAGTCGTAGACCACGCGGCGCTCGGCCCCCATGACGAGATCGAGGTTGCGCAGGCCAACGTCGAAATCGACGAGCACGACATTTTTGCCCGTCGCCGCGAGTGCCGCGCCCAACGCCGCGGTGGAGGTCGTCTTGCCCACGCCGCCCTTGCCCGATGTTACGACCAAAACCTTGGCCATGTTTTTGTCTCCCAATTTGTCTCAGTCCTGAGTCATCATCATCGAATCACCCTCGAGCCAGACCTGAATCGGCTGGCCGCGCAGGTGCGCGGGCATGTCGTCGGCCACCATGTAAAGGCCGTCGATCGAAAGAAGCTCGGCTTCGAGCTTGCGGCAAAAAATCCGCGCGCGGGCGTCGCGCGAGCCAGCGATCGCCCGGCCCCGCAGCGTCCCATAGATGTGGATCGAACCGCCGGCGATGACCTCGGCGCCCGAGGCCACGGAACCGACGACAATCACATCGCCTTCGGGGTGCACGATGCACTGGCCGGAGCGGACCGGACTATCCAGCAACAGGGAATTTGGTTGCTGCGGCGGCGCGTCCATGGGGGGAGTGGAGCTGGCGTCGCCGGGAGGCGAAGGGGCGTTGGAAAGCGGCGCCCCTGCATCCGGAGCGGAATCGGAAAAAGGAGCGGCGGCAGGCACTTCGGCGGCGGCGGGAGGGATATCGCCGGCGATGACGCTGGTCTGCCGCCCGCTCAACAGCAACGGCGGCATCGCGAAGTCGAGCCAGGACGGCTCGGCGCCTTCGATGCCCATTACCTTGATGTTGCGCTCGGCGAGTTTCTGCAAAAGCTCCGCGAGGTCCTGCTTGCCAGGCTGAAGAACCGCGACGTCGAGCACGACCGGCCGCCCGAAGAAAAACCCTGGCGAACGTTCGAGCCACGTATCCAGTCCGGCAAGCCAGCTAGCCACGGGCGGCTCGGGCGCCAGAACCATGGCGTGGTAAGAGCGGCCATGAAACCTGATGGAATGGCGGGGGCTGGCAATTTCGGTCACGCGTGCGCCTCAAGATCGCTTTCGCCGATTTACGCAACACATGGTTAACACCTGGTTAAGGTCGCGGCTGCCAGCTCCAATTTGTCGGGATTCAAGTTGTCGTCGGCTCCTCCCCATTTGTTCGGGGGATGACATTTTGCCAATCGTTACCCGTGCGCGGCTTTGCCTTTTGTCATGCTTTTGTGCACAGGAGATTGGCAGCGGCCTCATGCAGCGTTTCTTGCGCCTCCAGCCAATGTCGCGAAATTCATTCCGGTCCATGCACCGTCATGATACCGATCGGTCATTATGAAACGTTGGGATCTTGGTAAATTGGCGTGGCAGCGTACACAAACCGCGGAATTGCGCCTCCGGGTTCGAACCGATGCCGATTGCGCGAGCCTTGCCGATCTTTGGATAGCAAGCTGGCGGGAGGCAATGCCGGACATCGATTTTGCGGCGCGGCGGCCGTGGTTTCTCGATCATTTGCGGGCGCTTGAAGCGGGCGGCGCGATCACGGTCTGCGCATTTGATGGCTTAAACCGGCTTCTCGGCTTCGTGACCATCGATCCGGCAACGGCCTATCTCGATCAGCTCGCCGTTGCGCCAGAGGCAAAAGGAACCGGGGCGGCAAAGCTCCTTCTTAGCGAGGCACGCCGGCTTTCGCCGAACGGACTCGTTCTCGAGGTCAATCAAGACAATGCGCGCGCGCTAGCGTTTTACGCGCGCGAAGGATTTGCCAAGACCGCGGAAGGCGTGAACCCGCGCTCCGGTTTAAAAACACAGCGGCTGCGCTGGCCGGGAAATTCTTGAATTATTTTCCAGGGTAAGGGGCTTCTCTTGAATAGGATGCGTTTTGCTTATGGGGCCGCCAGGCCCTGCAAATTTGAAACGGATATGGCCGCCGTCATCACGATATCGCATGACGATAACCCAGTAGCCCCGGTCTGGCCACGGTTCGTAATCATGGCACGGAACGAGAAGAGATAATTTCCGTGCTGCCGCAAAGGCCGCATCGCGGGATCTAAACCGGGATCTAACCCGGGAACTGGCAATTGTTGTCATGAGCTTCTCTTGTAATCTCGCATCCGGTCATTCCGGGCTTCGCCAGCCTCCGCCGCTCGGGCGAAACTGGGAACAAGCCCCCGTTGCCAGCCCTGGAGACCGGCTGGCAACGGGGCAAAATTGTTTGCTGCTCTAAATGCCAATAATTTAAATGGTTCAACGCGTCCCCGCATCCTCTGTTCAGGGGTGCGGGCAACGCCAATTGAACCCGCAACATGGTTTCGCTCACGGGCAATTTATTTGAATTCCAGCAGTTCGCTTTGCTCTCTGTTCCAAATTGTCACCTGGGCGAAAGCTCATGTCAGGTGGCGTTTATCGTTATCCTTTATTTATTACTTTTTATGCGGCGAACCACTGCCACTGCGCGTCCGATTTAGGACAAACGTCCGATGCGGCACGACAATAATGCAATTATAATTCGCAGTTCAATCACATGCTGCAAACCCGCGTCCCCTGATCAGGGATGAATTTGTTGGTATCCTCGCGGGACCGCGGCGGCTCCGGGGGGGAGATTCCGATGAAGGCGATCGAGCATCTCAAAACACTGTGCTGCCTCGGGTTGCCGCCCGAAAGCGCGATGGTTGCCGTCGTGCCGGTGTTGCACGAGATCATTCCGCATGGCTGGGTGCGCCTCGCTCTTGTTGCGCCTGATGCCACGATGACCGAGGCCTATGCCGAACACCCAGAAACTGGAGCGTTGTTCCGCGAGCGTATGTGGCGGTTCGTGGATGATCCATCGGCCCCTGCTTCTCTGTGGGTCCCTTCCTTCCGTGCAATTGGGATCGGCTGGACTTTGCCTTTCCAAGGGAGGGACTGGCTGGAAAGCGGCTGGTACCGGGAGATAGAGGCTCCACTCGATTCCTGCTGGATTTTGGACGCCATGATCGGCGACGCCGGACAGTCGTTCGCTTTCGCCCACCTAATGCTGACGCGGCCACGCAGCGCCCGCCCCTTCACGGTGGACGACGTGCAGCGTCTCGATCAGCTCCGGCCCTGGCTGGCGCATGCGTTCCGGCGGTCTCCGTCCGCTGGTGTGCACCAGGCAAAGGATGAAGCTCCAGTAAGCGCATCGGGAGCAACGTTGCTGAGCGGTCAACTGATCGTGACCTCTGACGCGAAGCTCTTACACCAGACCCCCGGTCTCCAATTCCTGCTCCGTATCGTCGCGGGCGAACCTGCCAATTACCTGCGGCCGACGCTCGAGCGCGACAGATTGCCCGCGCCGATTCTGAAACTTCTCCGGGAGATCACCGGCACCGGCACCGCAAACGGCACTTTCAAAACGCCGCCTCGCATGCAGATTTCAACTGCTTATGGCATTCTCACGCTCGAAGCCAAATGGCTCTTGCCGGCGGGCACCCATCCAGCGGATGCTGCCAACGATCCAAAATCCTGTCTCATCGCGGTTACCATCGAACTCCACGAACATTTCATTGCCCATGCGGCGCGCATGCTCCGCGAACGCGGCGCGACGCCCGCTCAGACGAAAATCGGGATTCACCTCGCTCTTGGCAAGTCGAAACCGGTGATCGCGGACGAACTCGGCCTCCAGCTCTGTTCGGTCGCGGATCATTCCAAAAAGCTTTACCAGAATCTGGATGTGCACAACTCCACCGAGCTTGGCACGAAACTCTGGTCGAATCAAAAACTATACGAGGCCCGCCACGATTTGCGGCGCGCCGTATAAGTTTTTTAGTACCGTTCCCACCAACGAGATTTGTTCGAGACTAGCCGCCGCACCGCTCTCCTGCCATCGCCGGCAGCGGGGTCGCGTCCAATGTCAACCAGTAGCGATGACGCGGCTCGACTAGGCGAGCGGCTGAATCCTTTGGTCAGTTTCGAATTGAGCAGGAATTCCCCTTGGCCAGGAAAAGCTCTAGAAGCGGGTAACGAGAATCACCCGTGGCGGGCGAAATGCGATTCATGCCGCTCAAGCCCCTGGCTTTTTTGGGACCACGATGAAATTCACCCTCTCCTGGCTTAAGGATCACATCGAGACCGATGCCCCTCTCGACCAGATCGTCGCGACGTTGACCAAGATCGGCCTCGAGGTCGCGCACGTCGACGACAAGGCTCTTGCACTCAAGGATTTCGTCATCGCCCGCGTCGTCGAGGCGAAGCCGCACCCCAATGCCGGCCGCTTGCAGGTTTGTCTCGTCGATACTGGAGGCACCGCCCTGGTGCAGGTCGTCTGCGGTGCCCCCAACGCGAGGGCCCGCATGAAGTCGGTTTTTGCCGCGCCGGGGACCTATATTCCAGGCAAGAAGACCACGCTTGGCAGAGGTGTCATCCGCGGCGTCGAATCGAACGGGATGCTTTGTTCCGGCGCCGAACTTGAATTGTCCGATGACCATGACGGTATTCTCGAACTGCAGGACGCTGCCCCCGTGGGCGCAGCCTATGCGCAATGGGCTTTGCTCGACGACCCGCTCATCGAGATTGATCTCTTGCCGAACCGCCCCGATGCCGCAGGTATCTATGGAATTGCCCGCGACCTCGCGGCGGCGGGGCTCGGCAAGTTGAAGAGCGAGGCGGTGGCGCCGGTCGAGGGCGGATTTCCTTGTCCGGTCGCGGTCCGGCTCGATTTCGTGGCCAAGGACGCGCATCTCGCGCCGGCCTTCGCGTTACGCCTCGTGAAAGGCGTCCGCAATGGGCAAAGTCCCGATTGGATGCAGAGGCGGCTCAAGGCGATCGAGCTGCGGCCGATCAATGCGCTCGTCGATATCACCAATTATCTCACCTTCGACCGGGCCCGGCCATTGCACGTCTTCGACGCAACAAAAGTCAAGGGAAACCTTACGGTCCGCCGCGCAACGCCGGGCGAGGAACTCGCCGCGCTCGATGGCCGGACATACAGGCTCGATGCGGACAACGTCGTTATCGCCGATGACGCGGGCGTCGAATCCCTCGCCGGGATCATGGGTGGCCAAGGCGCGGGCTGTGACGCGGCAACGACGGACGTGCTGATCGAATCGGCGCTTTGGGATCCCGCGAATATCGCCCGCAGCGGACGCAGGCTCGGCATCAACTCGGACGCGCGCTACCGGTTCGAACGCGGCGTCGATCCGGCGTTCTGCCTTCCGGGGCTTGGGCTTGCGACGCGCCTGGTGGTCGAACTGTGCGGCGGGACTGTCTCGCAAATCACCCTCGCCGGGCGGATTCCGCTGCCCGGCCGCCGCATCGTGTTTCCGTGGAGCGAGGTGCAGCGGTTGACCGGACTCGAAATCGAAAGTCCAGAAATGGCCGGCATTCTCGAGAGCCTTGGGTTCGAGCTCGCCAATTTTGACGCCGCCGCCGGCACGGTGGCCGTGACGGTGCCGTCGTTCCGACCCGATATCGAAGGCACGGCCGATCTTGTCGAGGAAATCGTGCGGATTGCGGGGCTCGACCGCGTTGTGTCCACGCCGCTGCCGCGCGTGTCCAAGCATGTCGCGAAGCCCGTGCTGACGCCGCTGCAAAAGCGGGCAAGGAACGCCAAGCGGGCACTAGCTGCCAACGGCCTCGTCGAAGCGGTGACTTGGTCCTTCGTTTCGCGCCAGCGCGCACTGATGTTTGGCGGCGGCGCTCCCTCTCTCGCGCTCGCCAATCCGATTGCCTCGGAGCTTTCCGATATGCGGCCGAGCCTATTGCCAGGGCTGATCGCGGCGGCGCAACGCAACGCCGATCGCGGCCATGGCGATGTCGCGCTTTTCGAGGTCGGGCAAATTTTCTTAAGCGACGTCGAGGAAGGTCAGAAGATGGCGGCCAGCGCTATCCGGCGCGGCATGGCGAAAGAAAAAGGAACCGGCAGACATTGGTCGATGGCGCCCGCCGGGGTCGATCTCTTCGATGCGAAGGCCGACGCCTTCGCTCTTCTTTCGGCGCTCGGCGTGCCGCCCCGCGGTTTGCAGCTCGTTTCCGGCGGACCGGCATGGTTTCACCCGGGCCGCTCGGCGACCCTCCAATTGGGGCCAAAAAATGTCATAGGGGCGTTTGGCGAGATCCATCCGCGCCACCTCGAAGCCATCGGCGCCGAGGGGCCGGTCGCCGGTTTCGAGTTGCTCCTCAATGACATACCAGCGCCGAAATCGCGCTCCACAAAGACTAAATCGAAGCTCGAACTTCCGGAGTTCATGCCGGTGCAACGCGACTTTGCGTTCTTAGTGGATCGAACCGTGAAGGCGGCCGACATCGTGCAGGCGGCCACCGCGGCCAGCCGCGCGCTCGTTGCGGACGCCGACGTTTTCGATGTCTATGAAGGCAAGGGCATCCCGGAAGGCATGAAATCGGTCGCCATATCCGTCACCCTGCAACCCCGCGAAAAAACCCTGACCGAGGCCGAGATCGACGCCGCCACCGGCAAAATCATCGCGGAGGTCGCGAAGAAAACCGGCGCAAGCCTCAGAGGATAAACCCTTGCGAACCATTATGACCGCCGTTTTCGTAGCCGCGCTGGTCGCGGCCTCCGCTCAATCGAAGGCCGCTCCGCGCAGCATCGACGACTGCGAAAAAATACAGGCTGCCGATGCCTACAATCAGTGCTTGGCCTTGTTCGGCCCGGTTGCGCGCGGCCACAGCGGCGCTGGAGACGGTATGGCCGCCGATAGGCAGGATTCCGAGGCCGCAACCGGAAACGTCCACGCCGAAGCACTCGCGACGGCGGATACGCATCACGGCCGCCATTACGCAAGCAGGCATGGCTACATGCGCCACCGCTCGGCGAAACATGGCGGGA